>CAILUI010000263.1 GCA_903837355.1 uncultured Victivallales bacterium | reverse complement strand
GGTCACCGGCACGGTGAAAGCGTGAGAGCGTGATTGCGTGAGGGTTACGGCGCGTGTGCCGGCCGTCTGCCACGAATCCACGCTTTCACGTTCTCACGCGCTCACCCGTAGCGGGAACCGCGATCTTGGAACAGCCCTGAGTCCGCCGACGGATCACAGCCAGAACGCCGCGAAAGGACACTGCCAGCGAGCTATATTCGGCCATCATGTGGCAGCATCTGGTCGGGGCCTTTGCGGCAGGTCTGTGTGTCGGTCCGGCGTGCGTCCTGCACTGCGGGGCCCTGCACCTGGCGTACGTTGGACGCTGCCTGCCGGCGGCGCCGCGCCGGACGCTGCTGCTGGGGCTCCTGGTGTTGGCGGGCCGGCTGGCCGCGTACGTGCTGCTGGGGGCCTGCGGCGGCTGGATCGCCGGCGCCGGCCTGCCGCTGCCGGCACCCTGGCTGCTGACGGCGGCCGCTGGGGTTCTCCTGCTGGTGTACGCCGGACTGCCGGACCGGCACCTGGGCACCTGCCTCTGTCAGCGGCTGCCGGCCCGCGTCTCGGGGGGGGCGCTGGCGCTGGGTTTCCTGACGGGCTTGGCCCCCTGCCCGCCGCTGCTGGCCTCGGGAGTCCTCGCCCTCCACAGCGGCGGCATGCTGGCTGCCATCCTAACCTTCGTCGCCTTCTTCGCGGGCTCGTCGCTGTTCCTGCTGCCAGCCGTGCTTGGCCTTGCCAGTGTACCCACGCGCTGGCGCGCCGCCCTGCAGCGGCCGGGGCGCTGGCTGAGCGCGGCGGTCGGCGTGATCACGCTCACCCTGGCCGTTGCCCAACTCCAGGGGGCTGGCGGCGGTGACGCTGACCTGGCCGCCCCCAGCGCGGACGCGCGGGGCACTATCCCGCCACCGGCCCCAGCGACGCTGAAGCCGCTCTACGCCAAGCAGCGACTGACCAGCCGGCTCTCCGCGGATATGGTCCGCAAACTCCAACTCTCGCTGCACGAGGCGGCCTACTACCGCCAGCTCCCGGAGGGCCGGGTTCAGTGCCAGCTTTGCCCCCGCGCCTGTACGCTGGTTGAGGGCGAACGCGGCCTCTGTCGCGTCCGGGCGAACATCGGCGGGACCCTCCGTGCACTGACCTACGGCCTGCCGGTCAGCATCCATGCCGACCCCATCGAGAAGAAGCCCCTCTACCACGTCCTGCCAGGCTCGACGGCGCTGTCCATCGCCACCGTCGGCTGTAACTCGGGCTGCGTGTTCTGCCAGAACTACGAGATCAGTCAGGCCTCTCCCGAGGATGTCCCGCGTAAGCTCGTGCCTCCGGAGAGACTCGTGGCCGCCGCCGTCGAACGCGGCGACGCCGGCATCGCCTACACCTACACCGAGCCCACGGTCTACTTTGAGTACATGCTGGAAACCGCCACACTGGCGCGGGCCAAGGGGCTGCGCAACTACTGGATCACCTGCGGCCAGATCCAGGAGAAGCCGCTGCTCGAGTTGTGCAAGGTGCTGGACGCCGCCAATGTGGACATCAAAGGCTTCAGCGATGAGTTCTACGTGGAATACTGCGACTTCCACCTCGAGCCGGTCCTGCGCACGCTGCAGATCCTGCGGCGCGAAGGGGTCCATATCGAGATCACCAACCTCGTTATCGCCGGCGCCAACGACGACCCAGGCATGGTCCGTGCCATGTGCCGCTGGATCAAGGCCGAACTCGGCCCGGAGACGCCGCTGCACTTCAGCCGCTTCCACCCGGACTACAAACTGACTCGACGCCCTCCTACCCCCGCCGCCACCCTGGCGCGGCTCCGCCGCCTGGCCCTGGAGGAAGGGCTGAAGTACGTCTACGTCGGCAATGTCGAGGTCGAGGGGGCTGCGGATACCCTCTGCCCCGCCTGCGGCCAGGCCGCCATCCGCCGTTCCGGTTTCCTGGTGACCAGCAACCGCGTCGCGAGCGGCAAGTGCCCCGACTGCGCGGCCCCCATCGCCGGTGTCTGGTGAACGGAGGGAATACCGATACCGATACCGACCCCGATACCGACCCCGACAACGACAACGATACCGACCCCGAGGAAGAGCAGAGGAGCTGAATGCCCACCCACAGCGCCAACATGGATCTCCCGTACACACTCTATGACGTCGTGGTGGTGGGCGGCGGGCACGCCGGCTGCGAGGCGGCGCTGGCGGCTGCCCGGCTGGGGGCGCGGACGCTGCTGCTGACCCTCAACCACGACCACCTCGCGCAGATGTCCTGCAACCCGGCCATCGGCGGCATCGCCAAAGGCCAGGTCGTCCGTGAGATCGACGCCCTCGGTGGCGAGATGGGATTGAACACGGACGCGGCCTGCATCCAGTTCCGGCTGCTGAACCGCTCGAAGGGGCCCGCCGTCCAGTCGCCTCGCGCGCAGTGCGACAAGGTGGTCTACCAGCGCCGCATGAAGCACGTTGTCGAGCGCTGCCCGGGGCTGTTTGTCCACCAGGCGCAGGCGGTGCGCTTCGAGGTCGCGGGCGAGCGGGTGACGGCGATCGTGACCGAGTTCGGCGACGTCTTCCAGGCCCGCGCCTTCGTCGTGGCCACGGGGACCTTCCTGGGTGCCACCCTGCACTATGGCCTGTCCTCCTTCCCGGGTGGCCGCGCCGGGGACCCGGCGGCCGTGGCCCTGGCCGAGTCCTGCCGCAGCGATCTTGCCCTCGAGATGGGCCGCCTGAAGACCGGGACACCGGTGCGCGTCCTGGGCCGGACCCTCGACCTCAGTTCCCTGGAGCGCCAGGACCCCGACCCGGAGCCAGTGGGCTTCTCCTTCCGCGAAGACCGCAGCGAGCTGCCGCGGATGGGCGGCGCGCACCTGCCCCAGCAGCCCTGCTACATGACCTACTCCACCGCGGCAACGGCGCAGGCCGTGCGTGACAACCTGGAGCGCTCGCCCCTGTACTCGGGACGTATCAAGGGTACCGGCGCGCGCTATTGCCCGTCCTTCGAGGACAAGATCGTCCGCTTCGCCGAGCGCGAGCGCCACCAGATCTATCTCGAGCCGGAGGGGCACTTCACCGACGAGTACTACCTCAACGGCATCTCCACCAGCCTGCCGGTGGACGTACAGTGGCGCATGGTCAGGTCCCTCCCCGGCCTCGAGCAGGCGCATATCTCGCGCTACGCCTACGCCATCGAGTACGATATGGTGCTGCCCCACCAACTCGACCGCACCCTGGCCGTGCGGCGCTGGCCCAACCTCTTCCTGGCCGGCCAGATCAACGGCACCAGCGGTTACGAGGAAGCGGCGGGGCAGGGACTGCTGGCCGGGATCAACGCCGCCCGCGCTGCCAGCGGCGTCGCCGCGGCGCTGGTGCTGGGCCGGGACCAGGCTTACATCGGGGTGATGATCGACGACCTGGTCACCAAGGACATCGTCGAACCCTACCGCCTGTTCACCAGCCGCGCCGAGTACCGCTTGCTCCTGCGGCAGGACAATGCTGATCTGCGCCTCATGCGCCTGGGCCATGAGATCGGGTTGATCAGCGCCAGCGAGGTCGAGCGGCTGCAGGCCCTGGAGACCGCGCTGGCCGAGGGGCGAGCCTTCCTGCAGGCGCAGCGCTCGCAGGGCCGATCGCTCTGGGAGGTCCTACGCACCCCCGGCATGCACTATGCCGACCTCCCGGGGGCGCCGACGCTGTCGGCCCGGGCGGTGGAGCAGTTGGAGATTGAGACCCACTACGAGGGCTATACCGAACGCCAGGTGGCACAGGCCGAGGGCCTCCGCAAGCTCGAAGCCTGGCGCCTCCCGCCCGATTTTGACTACGCCATCAAGGGCCTGCGCACCGAAGCGCGCCTGAAACTCGAGAAGCGACGGCCGCAGACCCTCGGCCAGGCAGCCCGGATCGATGGCGTCACCCCCGCCGAGATCAGCCTCCTGCAGGTGCATCTGGCCCGTCGGCGGCGCGCCTGAGTTCACTCACCGCACGCGCACGGTAGGCCGCCGCAAGCCAGTTCTCAATCTCCGTCCCGAGGTGGGCAAGCTGACCCTGGAGTTGCCGCCAGGCCACCTCGCCAGCCGGTGCGTCCCCGCGCCGAGCCAAGTTCTCGAGAGTCGTAGCCTGGGCGGCCAGCCGCCCCGCCCGGATGGCCAGCAGCGAGCCGCGCAGCGTGTGCGCCGACAGCGCCACCTGGCTCAACTCAGCCGCGGCCACGGCGGCAACCACCGCGTTGCACTGCGCCGGCAGGTGCTGCATGAACGTGCGCAGCAGATCCTCGGCGAAAACCAGGTCCCCCGCGCAGCTCTCCAGCAGTTCGTCGCCATCGAGGAGGCCGGCCGAGCCAGGGCCTGGCGAGGCTGGTTCGCCCTGCCTCTCAGCCGCGTGTCGTGAGGCGTGGTCACTCACCAACCTGCCGATCGCCTGCAGGACCTCCTGGGCTTTGATGGGCTTAGCGATATAGGCATCCATGCCGGCCGCCAGGCACTTCTCTTCATCGCCCTTCATCGCGTAGGCGGTCATCGCCAGGATCGGCGTATGCCGCCCCGTACCGGCCTCCCGTGCACGGATGAGAGCGGTCGTCTGATAGCCGTCCAGTACGGGCATCTGCACATCCATCAGGACGATATCCACGGGCTCACCTTCCCAGCACTGGAAGGCCTCACGCCCATCCCGGGCAAGCAAGACCCGGTGCCCGCTCTTCTCCAGAATCCGGACTGCGAGTTTCTGGTTGACTTCGACGTCCTCCGCAAGCAGCACGGTCAGGCGTGGCGACGCTGCGGCGAGGAGCGGCGCCCCGGCGGGGCGGGCGGGCTCGGACGGCGCCCGCGCCCCGCCCAGGGCACTGGCGATCGTCTCCTCAAGCTCCTCCTGAAGCACCGGTTTCATGAGATAGCCGCCGATGCGCAGACTGCGGCAACGCTCGGCGTCCCCCTTGCGTCCAGAGCTGGGCATCATGATGATCGCACAGGTATCGAAGGCAGGATCGGCGCGGACCGCCGCCGCCAGTTCCCAGCCGTCCATGCCCGGCATGTTGACATCAATGAGCATGAGGTCGAACCCCTCGCCCGTCTGCCGCGCCCCGGCCTGCAACTCCAGCGCCGCGCGGCCGCTGTCGGCCTCGCTGAGGGCCATGTGCCACTTTTCGACCAAGTGCTTCAGCAGGCTGCGGTTGACGGCATTGTCATCGACAACAAGAGCGCGCTTGCCACTGAGCGTGGCGTGCGACCCGAGCGCGGCGGCCACGGGGGGCCGGCCTTGGGCCGCGAACACGGCGGTGAAATGGAAGGTGCTGCCCCGACCCTCCGTACTGTCAACCCAGAGCCGGCCCCGCATCAGCCCGACCAACTGCCGCGAGATCGTCAGTCCCAAGCCCGTTCCACCATACTGGCGGGTCGTGGAGTTGTCGGCCTGGGTGAAGGGCTCGAAGATGGCCTCCCGCAGCGCGACCGGGACCCCGATACCGGTATCGGCCACGCTGACATGGAGGGCGCAGTACCCCTCGGGAGCGACTTCCGAAGACACCGACACACTGACGTCGCCCTGGGCGGTGAACTTGATCGCGTTGCCGACCAGGTTGATGAGGACCTGGCGCAGCCTGCCGGCGTCCCCCACCAGGGCATCGGGAGTCTCTGGGGCAATGTCGTAATTCAGTTCAAGGCCTTTCTGGACGGCACGGGCGGCCAGGGTCTTGAGGGTCTGACCGATGGTGCTGCGCAGTGAGAACGGAACGTGCTCGATATCCGTGCGACCGGCCTCGATCTTCGAGAAGTCGAGGATGTCGTTGATGATGCTCATCAGGTTGTCGGCGGAGAGCTTGACCGCTTTGAGGTACTCCAGTTGCTCGGCGGTGAGGTCCGTGTCCAGCGCCAACTCGGTCATGCCGATAATACCGTTCATGGGAGTGCGAATCTCGTGGCTCATGTTGGCCAGGAACTCGCTCTTGGCACGGCTCGCGGACTCGGCGGCCTCGCGCGCCACGCGCATCTCGTGCTCAGCCTGCTGGCGCTCGGCGATTTCGATCCGGAGCTGCCGGTTCTTCTCGTCCACGGCGCGTTCCCGCAGCGACACCTCCTCGAGGCGGGCCCTGAGGACGGTGTTTCGGAGGTTCAGGAGGAAGACACTCAGCATGCCGACCAAGATCAGCACCGCCATGCCGCCGGTCGCGATCAGTAGCCGGCGCGGGCCATGCACATCCAGGTCGCTGGTCGCGGGCACGTAGGTGACCAGCGACAGCGGGGTCTCGGCAACCGGAACGCGGATAGCGAAAACCGCAGGGCGGTCCGGGCTGGAGGACGGAAAGATCACCGGGAGGCCGGACCCAGGCTCGGGCGCCAGACCCCCAAGCGCCGCCGGCATCAGGGCGCGAGTGCTCTCGGGAAGCAGCAGGTACTCACGGCCCAGGGCCATGGCCGTCGCGGCCTCACCCTGGGGATCGCCAACGAAATGGCGATGCACCAAGGCCAGCGGAATCCAGGCGGCGATCTGCCCGACGGGCTGTCCTTTGAAGAGATAGGGCAACACCGCCACGACCTGCACCTCCGGACCGCTGCGGTCGAGGCGCAGGGTCCGTTCCGTCACGGCTGGCAGGAACCCTGCTGGCGGCGCCGCCCCGGGTGCCTCGCCGCTCGCGAACAGGACCGCGCCAGCATGGTCCAGGAACACGATCTGTGAGAACACCGGTACGTTACCCAGCCGCTTCGTCTGGCAGAGCTTCACCAGCAGGTCCTGCGCGGCGAAGAGGCTCGCCTGCAAGCCGTATTCCTTCGACATCCCGAGCGCCTCGTTCTCGAAGTAGGTCAGGATCTCACGGCTCTCGGTCAGATGCGACAAGTCGTCGCTGCGTTCACTGAAGAAGTAACTGACGGCGGTGGCGCGCTTCTCGATGCCTTGCGCAAGCTGGCGCAACTGGGATTCCTGCAACGCCACGCGGGAGCGGTACTGCGACACGACCAGATAGCCGATGTAGCTGATCAGCAGCAGGCAGATGACCAGGCCCGCAGCCTTGCCGAGTTTGGCGATAGTACCACCGGGCATCGTACACCTTCCGGATCACAGGGACTCGCCTATCCCGCTGCGGCGGTGCCGGGCAGGAAGGAGCGGGGCAGGTCAGGTCAGGGCTTCTTGAAGAAAGCGGGGAAGTAGTACGCCGCCGTCGGGTAGTACTTCCTGACGATGGTGTCGTACGTCCCATCGGCCCGGATCTTCGCGAGGAACGCATTGAAAGCCGCCCGCAACTGGGGTGCCTCGAGCGGGAACCCGACGGCCATCTCCTGCGGGTGGGAGATGGGGCCGATGATCTTGATCTGGCCCGGCCATTTTCCCAGCGCCACCAAGGCGTCGGGGACATCCAGAATGGTCAACTCCGCCTCGTTATTGAGCAGCGCCGGCGCCATCTCATTCAGCTTGCCGTTGAAGAGGATCACCTTCGCTCCGGTGGCCTTGAGGTCGTAGAGTTTCGGGTCAAGGCAGGTCTTCTCGAGGGCCAGGACGCTGGTCGCTTCCATCAAGCGCCGCGTGGCGGCGATGTCCTGATCGATGTCGCCGGCGGGCTTGATCGGGGCGACCTTCGAGTCGGCGCGGGCAACCAGCCAGACCTGACTGGGAAAGGTCGGGTCGGAGAAGGCGACGACTTTCTGCCGCCAGGGCAGGATGGTGAAGCCATTGGCGATCAGGTCGCCGCGCACCGGCACCGTCTCGCCGAACTCCACGGCGCTCCCCGCCGCCGTGACCTTCCTACCGACCAGGTCCTCCAGCGCCGTCCCCCAGTCGGTTTTCGCGTACTCGTACTTCACGCCAAGCTGCTCGGCAAAGCGCTGGATGATCTCCACGTCCATGCCGTCACCCGCGCCGCTGACGAAGTTGGCATACGGTATCCCGAGGTGGCGCAGCACGCCGTCCTGGCGGATCTCGGGGAGGTCGCGCGCCAGGGTGGGCAGCGCCAGGGCCAATGCGGCAACCAAGGCCTGATACCGATGCAGATACGATCTCATGTCCGCGCTCTCCATCCGCTGCGGCCGCCCCACCACCGTCATCGCCCGATCCGGCCGGACCCCGACACCGTGACCGCTGCGGCGCGTCCACCGCGCCGGCCGCGCCAGGATGGCATCCAGCGACCCCGATCACGCTACCCCCTCAGCCCGGTTTTACAATCGCCACGCGCTGCGACGCAGCGCCGCAGCCAATGCCACGCCGCCCCGGTCCGCGCAGGCTCCATCCTCCCCGCCGCCCTGAACTCCCCCAGCGCTGCGACACGAGCGCCAAGCGGGCACGGCAGTTCTGGGGCGATGAGGTGCTGGCGGATGCGCAGATGCTGCCGCTGTCGTCACTTCAGTTCCTTCAGCCGGATGTTCCGGAACTGGACCTTCATCGCGGGGCCAGGGTGCATCTGCAGGGCGATCACGCCTCTTGCCGCCGCCTGCCTGGAGTCATGGTCCGTGAACTGGCACATCGGGGTCCCATTGACGTAGAGCGTGATATCCGGGCCGCGACAGATGATCCGGTAGGTATTCCAGTCCTCCTTCCTGTAGACCTTGTTCAGCTCGGCAGGATCTCCGAGCACCTTTACGTCGCGTTTGCCGTCCGCCGTGATGGTCACGCGCTCGCCCCGGCCGGCGATCAGGCCGCGGGTGTGCTCATAGACGAAACCGACCAGCCCGCCGTCGCCGGTCATGTCCGCCTGGTAGCCCGACGTGTCCCAGTTGGGCAGGGCCAGAGACCGGAGCTGGATGCCGGAGTTGCCCTGGCCGCTGAGCTTGAAGTCGGCCGTCAGCTCGAAGTCGGACGGCTGCCCGCCGCGCCATATCAAGTAGTTGCATTCCGCGCACGGTTTGTCCGGCGTGCTCTCAGCCGTCAACGCGCCGTCCTCCACCTTCCACCAGCCGGGCTTGCCGTCCCAGCCGGTCAGGTCCTTGCCGTTGAAAATGGGAACGACGTCGCTCTCCTGGGCGACGGCAACGGCCGACAGCAGGAGCGTGACGAAGAGCGAGTGCTTCATGGTGAGGTCTCCTTGGCGACGGAATCAGGTCATGTAAGGCGCACGCATTGCCCGGCACCGCAGGCGGTTGGCTTCGGCGTCATGCGCGAACTCAGCCGTCTGCAGATCGAGCTTCAGGTTGCGCTTCAGCTCCTCGCAGATGTCTGCAGCCAGGCAGATGCTCATGGACCGGTACATGACTGCGGGACTCGCCACCGGCTCGCGGCGCGAACGGACGCAGTCCAGGAAATCCCGTACGTGGTCCAGCGGGCGTTGTGTGCGCGCCCTGTACTCGCTCAGCACTCTCCCGTAGCTGTTCAGGAGTGCAGGAGAGGAGACGTCGGTGACGGAGTAGCCATCGGCGGCAGCGACCCATCCTGCGGGGCCATCGAACCGTTCCCCGCACGCGCCATGCCAGTACTGGCACGCCTCCCAGACGCTGCCGCTGACTCGGAAGAGAACCAGCTTCACCCCGTTGGACAGGCGGGTCACCATGGTGGCGTCCGGCCCCGCATACTCGAACTCGATGGACGAGATGCTGTCCGGGTCAAGTCCGGCCAGGGCCTGAGCGACGGTGTGCGCGCCCCACATGGCGACATCCGTGGCCAGATCGCGGAAGTGGTACCAGCCGCTGTTCAGGTACCCGGTGTTGTAGGGTCGCCAGGGAGCAGGGCCGAGGAACAGATCCCAGTCCAGCTCCTCCCTGGGCGGTTCCGGTTCCGCGGGCAGCCAGTCGCGACGCAAGCCGTCGCGCCAACGACAATCGGCATAGACCGTGTGAATGGGGCCCAGACGTCCGCTGCGGGCCATCTCGATGGCGAAAACATGGTGGGGTTCGCTCAGGCGCTGGGCCCCGGTCTGGTAGACCCGCCCGTAGCGGCGGGCAGTCTCCACGACGGCTTGCCCTTCCGCCAGAGTGAGGCAGGCCGGTTTCTCGCAGTAGACATCCTTGCCCGCGCGCATCGCCCAGACCGAAGCCAGCGCGTGCCAACGGTCGCCCGTGGCGACCAGCACGGCGTCCACATCGGATCGCTCCGAGAGCAACTGGCGCATGTCGTGGTACGTCGCGCAGTCCTGGTTACCGTACGTCGCGTCAACGCTGGCCTTGGCGGCGGCGCGCCGAGCCTTCACAACGTCGCAGACAGCGACCCACTGCACGTCCTTCTGCTGCAGCATCACGCTCAGGTCGTAGGAGCCGCGTCCGCCCAGCCCGATGCCCGCCATGACGATGCGTTCGCTGGGCGCAGTCGCTCCGTCCAGCCCCAGCGCGGAGGCCGGGACAAACCACGGTACTGCCATTGCGCCTGCGGCTGCCGCTCCCCGGGAGAGCGCCTGACGCCGGGTAATTCGGGTCGAGTTGTCATTGCGCATAGGACTGCTTCCTCTAAACTGCATGGCGTATGGCGTCGCGCCTCAACCCGGCCCCGCGACCTGCTCTCACAGTACCCCGTCGCGGCGCCGCTCGCAACGGACCGATCGAGCCGAGGTGCCGCCCGTGCCGCGGCGCTAGGCCGGTTGGCTCTGTCGCTCCGCATGGTCGACCAGGTCGAGCGTACCGGGAGCGGCACATACTCCGTCTGGATCGCCCCGTACTTGCCCAGCCATCCAGTCGTTGCCGGAACCAGCCGTTCGCCCACGCAACACATCGTGAGGATGCTGGTGCTGATCCTGGTGGCCTTCGCGGGCAGGCCGGGGCGCCCGGACCGGCCTCGTCAGGCGAGAAGCGACCGGGTGTAGTCGCCGTTTCTCTTGGCATCGGCCACGGCGTTCTGCGACGGGCTCGAGGTTTCAAGCACGATCCAGCCCTGGTACCCGGCCTCCCTGATGGCCGCGGCGATAGGCTCGAACGTGGCCTTGTCGTCATCGAGGTACTTGTCGCCGTTCTTGAAGTGGAACTGCGCGATGCGTCCCTGCAGCAGCCGAACGTCCGCAGGCACGTTGTGCTGCTTGGTGGTGCCGGTGTTGTACACGTCGAAGTAGATCTGCACCGCCTCGTGGTCGATCCGATCGAGGATGCGGGCGTTCTGTTCACCGTTCACCGGGCCACGTCCCGAACGTTCGGGTACCTTACACCCCGCAGCGCCAGCGTTAAGGCCTGCCAGCAGAGGACATCCAGCTACACGCATCGAGGCCGGCGCCCTGCGGATCCTGAGGGACCCGTACTATCCCATCCGCCTTGCGCAATCAGGCTCAGCGGGTCATCGCGTCGTGCCGGCTCAGGCCGCCCGCCACGGCCGAGGTCACTGAGCGCTGCCATCGGAAGCCGTCATCCCATCGCTTATCCCGACGCAGTAGACCAGCCAGAGCGGCTTCTCCGCCGCAAGGGCGGTGGCAATGCACAGGCCGGTGGCCATGCTGACCCGGGCCAGTATCCAGGCGCATCGGCTCGCCCATTTCGGTGGTCGGTTGGCCAGGCTACACCTCCGGCAGAATGAGTGCTATGGTGACCACTCGGAGTCGGCTCCGGATAAGGGGGAGGCAGCCATGCAGTGCATCCGGTTGTTGGCGACGATCATCCTCGGTACGGCTCTCGGCGCGGCCTTGACGACCGCGCCCCTGCAGGCGGCCGACACAGCGCACGCTGATGGGGAGGGACGAACCATGGAGTTTGTCCGGGTCAGTGACGACGGCTGGAACTTCGAGAAGCAGCCGAGCGGCGAGCGCTTCGTACCGTTTGGCGCCAACCTGATCTTCAACTACCGCCTGCACCGGGGCCAGGGGCTGCACATCCTGACCCAGGAGGAATGGGATCCCGACGCCATTCGAGCCGTGTTCGCAGGCGCCGCTGCGTTGCACATGAACGTGCTCAAGGTGTTCATGACGTCTTCAGGCGTGCTGACCGACCCGCAACCGCGCGACGGTGTCCGCTTCGCGGCGATGACACCGCCGTTCCTGGAGCGCCTTGATCAGGTGTTCCAGGTTGCCAGGGCGACCGGAGTCTACGTCAGTCTGACCTTCGCCGAGTGGGGCTGTCACTCGCTGCGCTGGTGGCAGGACGGCGGGACCTTCCTGGGCCGGGCCGATGAGCAGGAGGCTGAGCACGACTCGTTCGCGGTGCTGGCCAGTTTCTGGAAGACGCTGGCCGAACGCTATCGCGACGAGCCGGCCCTCCTGTCCTACAACTTCGCGGTGGAGTTCTACATGCCCGGTGGCAACTGGGGCGCGCACAAGGATGCAGGCCACGACTACCTCCTGAACGACCGCTGGGGACTGCCCGCCTGGCACCAGTGGATCCGGGACGAGTATGCGACTGAGACCGCGCTCAACGAGGCGTGGGCAACCGAGTACGCCCGCATCAACGAGGTGGCCCAGCCCGAAATCGACTTTGTCGATGAGGGCAACTGGCAGGGACACTACACCATGCCCCGCCGCATGATCGCCGATTACCTGACCTTCAAGGAGTGCGTCACCTATCGCTTCCTCAAGAACCAGGCGGACGCCATCCGCACCGTCGACAAGCGTCACCTGCTGACCTGCGGCTTCCATCCGCATCAGCCGGTCGTCGGATGGATGGGCTCGGCTCGGTACACGGCTGGCATCACGGTCCGGGAACTCGATTTCCTCGATTATCTCACGACGCATATCTACACCAACCCACCCGACTACTCGGCCGGCGCGCCACCGCCCGACCGGCATCCGGCCATCGTCGGCGCCCGGTTCATGTACGCGGGGAAACCCGTGGTAGTGGAGGAAATGGGGCATGTGGTCAAGGACCGGGAGGAGACGACCCGCGAAACCGTGGCGCTGGTCCGTGACCTGCGCGGCCACGCTTCAGGCTTCATGCTGTGGTTCCTCTCCGATTTGGCTGGTGAGCCGGTGTTCCCGTGCGGCCCCCTGGGGCTTGACCTCACTCCGAACGCCTTCGGGGTGGAGTGGCGCAAGCTAGCTGAGCCCGGCGGACTGGTGGACACCCTGCCCCGGAAGCGGGCCGACGCCCGGACCATACTTCGCGTCGACCGACTGGCAGGCTTTGTACCCGACCGCAAGACCGCAGGCCAGAACCTGCTCGAGCACTGGGACGTGTTCCCGCAACCGGTCGACTTCGAATGCCCACCCAATCCCGTGCTCGCGAAGAGTCGGGCCAGCAACCGCTGAGGTGAGTGTGCTGCCAGGCCGCCCACGACGACAAGACGAAAGACTTCATCATCTTGGGCGACTGCAGCGGAGATGAGTGAAGGTGCTGAGAACGCTGCCCCCCGATTTCCAGCCCCAGGCGCTCGATGGCCCTGGCCAGAACAACGGGCATGCGCCAGCCCGTCAGGCGGCCGATCACGGGCGTCGATGCCCCTGCCAGGGGTCTTCTCATGGAGGCCATGGTGGGGGACGGCGGTGGTTGACAGTTGGAGTCGGCAGGTTTCATTAGCGGACGCAGCAGAGGGCGTGTCCGGTCGCCCCTGGCCGTTTCTGCCCTGCCAACGCGCCTGCCGGAGTCCACACACAGAGGGAGCAGACGTCCATGAGCGGCACGATCCCGCAGCCGGCGAAGACGGTCCAGCCGAGGTCGCTGTCCTGGAGCCCGAGCCGTTCCTCAACGACCGCGACGACGGGGAATGAGCCGAAGAGCCGGTCGCGCTGGTGTGCGACTCTCGGCCTGGTGCTGGCGGGCGCTCTGGCCGGCCATGCCGTGGCCCAGGACGCAACCGCCGACCGCCTCGCCGAAGCCCTGGCCACGGTCGGCTTCGACAAAGCCGCCCTCGGCTTCTCACCCAAGGGCTACTGGTCCCGCTTTCCCGACCCGCAACGGGTGCCGCACAAGCTGCACTTCTTCGACTCCCTGTATGCCGAGCCGCTGCGCACCCACGATTTCACTCTGGTACTGGCCCAGGCCGCGCGGGACCTCCTCTCCACCGCGGCTTTCGCGAAGACCCCGGATGCGTTGTTCAAGCTGACCTACTTCCTGGGCATCGAACCGAAGGTCGGCGGCTTTCGCGGCTACAGCGCCAATCTGGCGCCGCAGCCCACCGCCGAAGCGCCCCTGCTGGGGGCCGTGCGGCGGATCTACGAAGTGACCGGCAACGAGTTGCAGATCGTCGTCTTCGGCAAGAAGGCCGACTGGCCCGATCACGAGGCAGAGATCCGGAAGCAACTGACGGGGGTTGATCCACGGCTCGAGAAGACCGTGGCGGCACTCGTGCTCAACCTGGCGGACGCCTATACCTGGCGCACGCTGGCGCTGCGGAACGTGGATGACGGCAGGCTCCGTGCAGTCTTTGAACTGCGGGACTTCCACGGGCACTCCACCGACGGCCAGAGCTACCCGTACCAGGTGGACGATGTGGCCAAGGCCTTGGACGAACAGTCGCTCTATTACGCCGCACAGAAGGCGGTGCAGGCGGCGCACGATGCCGCCCGGGAACTCAACGACCTCGTTGCCCCGAACCCGGCGGCCTTCGGGGCCGTGAGGATCGACATCGGCACGCCGCTGGGTAGAATCGCCGTCTTCGGGACTGGCAACGACGTGCACCCCGCCGCCGACTACCTGGTCCTGATCGACCTTGGCGGCGACGATTCCTCCACCGGGGTCGTCGGGGCCACGCCTGCCCTGAGCGTGCCCCTGTCCATCGCGATAGATCTGGCCGGCAACGACACCTACCGCTGTGACGATGAGCGCCAGATTACCCAAGGCGCGGCCATCTTTGGCGCCGGCATCCTGCTGGACCTGGCCGGCAACGACAGCTATGCGGCCAAGCGCGGGGCGCAAGGCTACGGCCTCTTCGGCCTGGGGCTGCTGCTGGACCTCGAGGGCGACGACACGTATACCCTGGAATACTCCGGCCAGGGCGCCGGGTACTTCGGCATCGGCCTGCACCTCGACGGCACGGGCCGGGACACCTACTACCTCTTCGGGGATGGGCAAGGCTTCGGCGGGCCGGGCGGCGTCGGCGTGCTGGCCAATGCCTCCGGCAATGACTCCTACACCGCGGAGCCCCTGGCGGAGAAGGCCGGCAGACCGGACTACCACTCACAGATGAAGATCGCGATCAGCCAGGCCCAGGGGTGCGGGGCCGGAACGCGGGCGGATGGTTCGCACGGACACGCCTGGGCGGGCGGGCTGGGCACGCTGCTCGACCTCGAAGGCAACGACACCTACGAGTCCGGCAACTGGTCCATCGGCACGGGTTACTGGTTCGGCACCGGCCTGCTCTACGACGGCGCCGGCGACGACCTTTACCGCAGCGTCTACTTCAGCCAGGCTTCAGGGGCGCACTTCTGCATCGGCGCCATCATCGACGAGGGCGGCAACGACAAGCACATCCTCTATGAGACTGGCGGCGCGGGCATCGCCTACGGCTGGGACTTCGCCATCAGCCTGCTCATCGACAAGGCCGGCGACGACCTCTACGAAGTGCGCCTGATGGGCCTCGGCTGCGCCCAGATCCGCTCCCAGGCGCTACTCTTCGACCTCGGCGGCAACGATACCTACGTACTGCCCCCGAACGCCGAAGGGCTCGGAGCCGCGACCTTCCTCGACTCCTATGCCAAGCCCGGCTACTCCTACGGGCCCTACAGCCTCTACGGGAACGCCGTGGGGCTGCTCCTCGACATCGGCGGCACAGACCGCTATGTGGCCAGGGACTTCGTCTCCGGCAAGGAAGACCCGGCTCCTGCCGCGGGCGCTAACCGCACTTGGTTGAGGCCGGCGAAGGGCTCCCCCAACTTCGGCTTCCGCAGCTACGGCATTGGCCTCGACACCGAGACGGGGGCGGTTCCCGACCTCAGCCTGGGCAGCGGCGCCAAGTGACCGCAGGACCTCGGTTGTAAGAGCCACCTGAACGAGATGCCCTCACGTACCCGACTCCAAGCATGCCGTGGCGTCGTAACCCCATGTCGCACAGGGGGGTCACTGAACTCGGTACTCATGAGCTCTGGATTCCCAGGTCTAAGCATCTGTCATATAGGATGTTGAAGGGGCTTTGGCAGGAGTTTCCGTAGTGTACCGGCGAAAGGCCCCTGGGGGATGCGCACTCCAGCCAGTCCAGCACTCCTGCGCTGCGGCTGCGACAGTTCGGTGACGACCGGTTGGCCACGGTGTTGGCGACTCCGAAGCGCCTCTTCAGGTCGCCGACGGCCGCCGCCACGGTCGAGGCGTCCTTGGTATTGCCGGCGAGGATACGCAAGCCATTCGGCGGCGCGCGCCTCGCTGCGGCACTCCACGGGACCGACGGTCCGTGCCAACTCCATGCCGGTAAGGTTGACGAAGTCCTCCTCGCTCAGGAACCGAAGGCGGCGGATGCCCAGGTCAAGCCAGAAGTGCAGCGCGATCCACAGCGGTGCAAACAGAAAAAGGGTATATGAATCATCATTTCATATTCCACGGAAGGAAGTTACGGATCAGGCAGAGCCAACGAGGGGGGCGAGTTCAGTGACACTCGACTGATGGTGGATGAGGGCGGGAGTGATGGGGGAGATTACCACCCCACCTTCTGCCCATACCCCCTGGCCGAGAGGCTCTCCAGTCGGGCCCAGCCGCCTTCACCCACGCCCCCACACGCCGCTTGTCGGCGAGAGACAGTGCGCGTGGCCCAACGCCTGCATTTCGTCCGCCTGACGACAGCAGACCGCGAGCCCGCTACTCCGCGGTCTGGCCCCCCGTCAAGAACTCGGCGACACCGACCGGCAGGACCGTTCCTGCACGCCTGCTATTGGCTGACTGCGCCATCGCGTGCCAACAGAGCGTGCCTGTGGCCCTGGGCCAGACGAAGCGGGCGGCGAGAAGTGCGGGGCCAGAGGATGTACCTTGTCGTAGGCCACTGCCGGGCCGTGACCTCCCCCAGAGCCCTGGGTTGGGCGATGGAGTGTCGTGACAGGCGGAGTGCGGGAGACAAGGTGACTTCCAGGGAAAGAGTGACAGCGGCGCTCGAAGGCCGGGAGGTCGACTCGACGCCTGTGGCTCCGTACTTCTGGGGCGCGGAGTATTCGTGGAAACTGCTGGGCATGCCGCTCTGGGAGGTCCTCCACGGCCCCGGCGACATGGCCATGGCGGTGATCGACGCCATCGACCGCCGGCACGGTCCTGACTGGATCACCCAGACACATGCCAGCTCGGGGATGCTGGTCGGAAAGGAATGCGTGGGTGAGGACGCCACCTGCGTCCGCTTCGTCGACCAGGCAACGGGTGAGGAATACGTCTTCCACAAGGAAGGCCACTGGCTGCTGCCGACGGCGGAGATCGGTATGGCCTGTCTTGACCATGGAGCACCTGCGGCCGATCCGCCAGACAGCAGGGAAGAGGCCGACGACTGGCTGCGCCGGCACTGCCCGCACGTCTTCCGAGAACCCTCCCCGGCGGCAGCCGGACGAGCCCTGCGCGAGCGCTTCCCCGACCGTTTCCTGTGCGGTAACGTGCCGCCCCCCTTTGCCGGCGTGGCTTACCCCATGGGCTTCGAGCCGACCATGGTGCTACTGCAGCGGAACCCGTCGCTGTGTGCGTACATGATCGAGCGGCTGCTTTGCCACCTGCCTGAGTGCCTGCGCGGGCTGGCCGCCCAAGGCTGTGACGGCATCATGATGGTGGACAGTTGGGCCTCGGCAGACATCATGTCCCCAGACACGTACGCCAACTGGATTGCACCTCTGCACAGGATGGTATCCGACCAGGCTCATGCCGCCGGCCTCAAGTCGATCATGTACAACACCGGCAACCTGCTGCCGCTGCTGCCCTGCATCACGTCCCTGGGGTTCGACGCCATATCGTTCGAGGAGCGCATCAAAGGCGTCGAGATGGACATCGCGGACATGCGCCGTCTGGCCGGGCCCGAGATCTGTCTGTTCGGCAACTTCGACGCATACCTGCTTCTCGCCGGCAACCGGCAGCGCATCCGCGATCAGGTGCGGCGACAGTTGGAGGCGGGCGGGCCGAGGGCCTTCGTTATGGGGACCGGCAGTCCGGTGTGTGATGCCACCGATCCCGCCGTCGTCGATTTCTGGTTCGACCTTCTTCGCGGCCGAGAGCCTCTCTAACAGGTCCGCCTGCGGCAGACCGCCGCCCCGCTCACGGTGAGGAACCCGTGCGGACCATGGGCCAGACCGGCGGGACCACGCCAGGACCTGGGAAGACCGCAGTCGGGGACGCGCGCTCCAACTGCGCCTGACCCAACCGGAGCCGGGGCTGGTAACGGAGGCCGTGGCTTCAGATGCTGATGCGCTCGACCCGGGCGCCGTCGTCCCGCTGCACGGTGCGGGCATACTGCACGGCCGGATAGCCGAAGAGCATCTGGTAGTGCAAGTGTCCTTCCGGGATGCCGAGGTCGGTCTTGAGATTGGGGCGGGCGCTGAGCACCCAGGACAGCATACCACACCAGACCGTGCCCAGCCCCGCCGACTGGGCCAGCAGCTCGAAGTAGGCCAGGGCAAGTGACACGTCCTCGCGAGCACAGGGAGCATCGGGAGGAGCGGTCACGATCAGGGCGTGCGGGGCGCCACGGAACACGAGGTCGCGCCCTTCCTCGAAGTAGGCGACGGGCAGGCGACCAATCGAGGACATGGCCTCGGGAATCTCGCCCGCGGCAAGGGCGGACCGCAGGTCGGACATGGCCTTGGCCTTGAAGCGTTCCATGACGGCCCGATCGTCGATGAGACGGAAGGTCAGTTCCTGCCGGTTTACCCCGGTGGGGACATTCGCCAGAGCATCGAGCAGGCGCTTCAGCAAGGCCGGATCGACGTTCTCCGCACGGTACTGGCGCACACTACGCCGGCCCCGGACCAGGAGTTCGACCGCAGCCAGCGTCGGCAAAGCCCCCGAGGTCAACGGCCGACTGTCGTCGGGGCTGCGCCCCAGGATCGAGATCGCCCCGGCAGGACAGATGGCCAGGCAGTGCTGGCAACCCATGCAGTCTCCGGCCTCCGCCGCAATGATCGTTGGACAGGCATCGCCCTGGCGCTCGATGATCCGAACCGGACAGTCCTTCACACATAACCCGCACCGGGTGCAGCGCGCGTCGTCGACGATGAAGTTCAGCATGATGACAGATTCCTGGTTGCTACGGTTGGTTGCTCACTTGCGCGGGGAGGACCGATACTCCTTGAGGACGTAACCTTCACGCGGGCGCCGCCTGACGCCTGCGGTGCAACCGCGATGCCAGTATGCTCTTGGCCATCCTGTAGCAGACCAAAGCCACCGCCACGAGGCAGATGACAGGAAGAACGATGGCGAGTACGGTGACCACAACCCCCAACCCCAGTTCGAGAGTCGAGACGACCCAGTTTCCAAGGCCGCCCGTGGTTCCCAAGGACGCCGCCCGGAGGGCAACCGTACCGCCCTGGACCACCGCGGAGACGCCGCCGCCGGCCAGAGCCGCAAGTGACCCTTTCAGCAGGGGGGACATATCGCCCATCTGTGATGCCACCATGACTGTCCCCACCACGATGGCAGCGGGAGTCGCACCCACGTCCATGATGTGGTCAAACCAGGGGATGTAGTACGCGCACACCTCGATGATCGTCGCCGCCGCAAACGCAACCAGGGCTGGCCACGAGCCGATCCACTCGAAACCGGACGACAATGTCAGGTGGCCGGCCAGGCTGGCGATGCTCAGCCCCAGCAGTGGCACAAAGACACGGAATCCGCACGCAGCGCTGAGGCCGATCCCGATCACAAGGCCCATGGCGATATCCATGTTACGACCCTCCATCGAATGACTATACCGCCCCGTGGTCTCCTGCGCCCCCGCCGTCGCCTTGCTTTGACCAAGAGCCCGAGCCTGTGGCCCCAGGAACCGTGCACGGCCAGGGCCAGGCGTTGCACTCCCCCGCGTGGAGGGTATTTTCAGCGCTTCAACGGCAGGCCTCACCCGCGCCGCGAAGGATGCATCTCAATGCCGCTCATTCCAGACCGATTGAAGGCGGAACTACGAACCCGGAGCCGGCTGCCGAGGGGGCGCTCGCGACGTGGTCCGACGGTGACATTGCTGGCCCTGCTGCTCCTGCTCGCCGTAACCCGCGGTGGCGCCGCCGCCGCCCCTGACGGTGCCGGCGTGGCCTTCGATCTGCAGGGTTTCATCGATGCGGCCCTGGCCCAGGGCAGTAAGACGGTGACCGTGCCCCCGGGGCGCTACCGGGTCACGCCCCGCAATCAGGAGTGCCTGGGACTGCGGAACCTGAAGGACGTGCAGATCCTCTGCGACGGCGTGGAGATGATCTGCACCGAAACCACGCGGGCGTTGACCATCGGCCACTGTGAGAACCTCACCGTACGCGGGCTGAGCATCGACTACGACCCCCTGCCCTTCACCCAGGGGCGCATCG
Source organism: uncultured Victivallales bacterium (assembly GCA_903837355.1). GTDB lineage: Bacteria > Verrucomicrobiota > Lentisphaeria > Oligosphaerales > JAFGRS01 > CAILUI01. The sequence goes on along the minus strand of CAILUI010000263.1, from coordinate 24,258 downwards.
TCGCCCTCTCGGCGGATAAGGCGGTGCATGAGATCGAGCTCGCCGCCGGCTACCCGAGCGCCGAGACCGCGACCTCGCTCAAGTACGAGATCTTCCGGCCGGACACGCGCACCTACCGCTGCGGGGAGTACGGCATCAAGACGCTGGAGAAGCCCGATCCGCGGCGCCTGCGCATCACTCGCCAGGGCAGCAAGGCCGCGGACCCGGAGCAGGTCGGCGACCTCATCGTCATCGGCTCCGCGACGGCACCCGGTGGCAGCATCCCACACGCTGTGTACGTAGCCGGCAGTCGGGGCGTACGGCTCGAAGACATCTCCGTCTACGCCTCGAACTGCTTCGGCTTCCTCGAGGAGAGCAGTCATGGGACTACCTACAGCCGTTGCCGAATCGACCGGCGCGCGCCGGAGACCGACCCGGTGCAGCGCGCCGAACCGCGGGTCCGCTCGCTCAATGCCGATGCCTTCCACTGCATTGGCGCTGGCAAGGGCCCGGCGTACCTCGACTGTGCCGCGCAGTTCATGGGCGACGACTGCATCAATATCTGCGGCGACTATCACCTCGTCGCCGCCAGCACCGGGCCCGTCCTCCGCGTCCTCTCCAAACAGCGCCAGGGCATCGACATCGCGGTCGGCGACCAGGTTGAGCTACTCTCCTACAGCGGCCTGCGCCTACCCGACGCGACGGTGACCGGCATCGAGCCCGATAGCGCGGTCACTGAGGCTGAGAAGCAGTTCGTGGCGCAGCAGGGCCTGGACGCCGGCCTCAAGGACCACCTCAGGGGAACACAGACATTCCGCATCACGCTCGACCGCGCGGTCGAACTGCCACTGGGCTCGGCCATCGGCTCGACCCGCCGTCTGGGCAACGGCTTCGTGGTGCGCGGCTGCAGCTTCGGCTTCAACCGCTCGCGGGGCATCCTGGTCAAGGCCAGCGACGGCGTCATCGAGGGCAACACGCTGGTGGGGAACACCATGGCGGCGATCATGGTCGCGCCGGAGTGGTGGTGGCTGGAGTCCGGCAGCAGCAACAACGTGCGCATCCTCAACAACACCATCCGCGACTGCGGCGACGTCGCCATCGCGGTCTACGCCTTCGGGGGCGCTCCCGGCGTCGCTCCCGCCGGGGCCCACAACACCATTGAGGTCAGCGGCAACCGCGTGAGCGGCAGCCCGTTGCCCAACCTCCTGGTCACCTCGACGCGGGGGCTCGTGCTCGGAGCCAACACCTTCGTCGGGTATGAAGGCAAGACCGCCTCCGACTGGACGCTCTGGGCCTTCGGCCTCCGGGATCGGACGCTCGAGCCGGTGATGCTGATCCACTGCGAGGAGGTGACGCGATGAGGTCGTGTTCCTGCCGGGCGCCGGCCGGGGTCCTGCTGACGGCGGTGGTGCTGGCCGCGGCGGCCGAGAACCCCGCCATGCCCGAGAAGATGTGCTGGGCACACTTCTGCGGCTGGGGCTTCAACGTCCGTACGACCTACGACGAGCCGGAAGGCTTCCTGCGGCTCTACGACCGCACCCTGCTCGGGCCTGAGGTCGGGACCGACCTCGGGGTGGCGTCGAGTCGGCGCGAGCAGATCCTGGAGGCCAGCCGCTACGGCATCGACGGCTTCTGCGTCGACATTCCCCGCCTGGACGGCTATGGCGCCCTGGGCTCGCTCTATGAGGGCGCCGAGGGACTGCCCTTCAAGATTGCGCTCTGTGTGGACGGGTGGCCGGGCAGCATCGATGAGGTGGTCGCCGCCCTCGCCACCTTCCTGACCGACTGGGGCCGGCACCCCAATAACTACTTCATCGATGGCCGGCCCGTCATCTTCATCTACCAGCACGGGCGCTCGTTGGCAGACTGCAACGCCATCCTCGAGCGCCTGGCCGCACGCGGCCTGCGCGCCTACTGGCTGGTACAGCCCGAGGGCGAGACCAGCGGCTGGGCTGCGGCCGACGTGCTGCAGGCGCACCTCAAGGTTTTCGATGGACTTTACGATTTCGGCGTCAACGGTTTCCCGCTGCAGCAGATGATCTCACGCCTGACCAACGGGCGGGAGGCCCTGCGGCAGACCCGGCCCACGGGGCTGCTGTGCGCCGGCATCAGCCAAGGCTACCTCGGCCCGCACAACGGCTTCTACCGCCCCTACTTCGGCACGGGCACGCTGCTGGACAACTGGGCGGCCGCCCTGGCCACGAACGCCGACTGGGTCTGCCTCTGCACCTGGAACGACTTCTGGGAGACGACTCACTTCGAGCCCGCGGCCTGGAGCCGGGACGTCATGCTCAAGCTCAACCGCGACCTGCTGCGGCAATGGCGCGGCGAACCCCGCCCAGACCGCCCGCCAGGGGTCTTCCTCTCCTACAAAGAGGAGGTCACGCTGGGCGACGACTGGAACCTGGATGTCGTCAGCCTGCCCTATAGCACCGACGCCGCGGCGTGCCGGGTGCGAGTGTTGACGACGGCCGGCCAGGTCATCCATGAGTTCGCGGCGCTGGCCTTGCCCAAAGACGAGCGGGTCCGCCACACCCTGTGCCTGCCGGCACCCGGCCTGGAAGGGCCGCGCGAGCTGCGCCTGCAGGCGGCGGTGACCACGGCGCCGGCCCCAGAGCCGACCTGGCGCGAGCTCTATCCGGTGCTCATCCGTCCCGGCGGCATGCGCGCCTGGCGGACGGTGCGCTTCGACCTCGGCGATCTGCTGCCCGCCCCAACGCTGACGGCTGCGGAAAGCCCCGCCGGCACTCGGCTGACGGCAACCTTCCCCTCCTGGTCCTGGTGGGGCCGCGCCGAGCTGCTGCGTAACGGCGTCGAGATCGCGGCGCAGGACATCGCCAAGTTCGGCCCGGTGGACACCGCCATCTCATTCCTGGTCAAGCCGGAGGACCGGCGCCTGGCACGCGACCAATTCGTCGTCCGCCTGACGCGCCGCGACCGCCGCTTCACCACCTCACCGCCCTGCCTGCTGGGGGAGTACAGCGGCGAGCCGGTGACGCTGCCGGTCCTGGTGCGGGGTACCGATTTCGACGAAGGCTGGGGCCGCCCGCACTGGCGCTCGCCGTGGCGGCTGGAGCAAGCGGAGGTCCGGGACATCACGGTGCCGCCGCAGGAGGTTTGGCGCGTGGTCCTGCCCCTGGATGCAGACAGCGGCGATGCGTGCACAGACCGCGGCGGCTGGCAGGTGCAGGCCAAGCGCGGGGTCCGTGATCGCTGGGGGGCAACGGCGCCCGAGTTACAGCCCGCCTGGGTCAGCGTCGAGGTCAACGGCACGCCACGCCTGGCGCTGCGTTTCGACGGCGAGAACGACAACGTCACCTTCCCCTTCCGCACGCTGCCGCCCGGGGCGCTGACCATCGAGTTCCTCGTACGACCAACCAAGGGCGGACCCGGCACCCTGTTCGCGGACCAGAACGGCGATCTGGACGTGCGCCTGAACGAGCTGGGACAGGTGGTGGTGCAGCGCCAGGAAGCGCGTCTGGTCAGCGCGGAAGTACTGGCAGCCGGCGCCTGGCACCGGCTCGCGGTCGTCTACGACTACCGCGAACTGCGTCTCTACCACAACGACGCGCTCAGCGCCCGCGGCGCGGCCCCTGCCAGCCTGCGCGGCATCAACTCGCGGCCCGTGCTCGGGGCCTTGTGCCGTGAAGGTCAGCCGCTCGCCGACCCCTTTGCCGGGGAGCTGGCTGGGTTCGCACTCAGCGCGAGGCCGCTGACGCCGGCCGAGTTCGTCCTGAAGGTAGAGCCCCGATGACCACAGACGGGCAGAACGTGTGTGTGAACCGCTGAATGACCAATGACCCCTGACCAATGACCTCTGACCAATGACCCCTGACCAATGACCTCTGACCAATGACCTCTGACCAATGACCTCTGACCAATGACCTCTGACCAATGACCTCTGACCAATGACCTCTGACCAATGACCCCTGACCCATAGCGCGGCGGCGGGAGTCGCGGGTCGCGTGTCGCTGTGTCCGGACCGCCTTGGAAGCCGGGTTCTCCGCAACCCGGCCGCGGCATACGGAGATGCCGCGTTCCACCGGGCCAGCGGCCCGGCTGGAGGGCAAGAGCAGACCGGCAGCCGACGGTCGGATCGCCGCCGCCCCCGGGAAACCGGCCTCCGGCCGGCGGCTCAGCGGCGCGGGCGCGCCTGGGGAGCTTTTCCAAGGCGCTGCCCCCCGCCCGCCGGGAATTGCCGAACGCACTTTCCGGCACTAGGGTCACAGCGATTGTATAGGTCGTGGCCAACTGCCCAAGTGAGGACGAACTCGATGATCCGCACCCTGATGGCTCCGCTGCTGTTTCTCGTGCTTACGCTCGCGTCTGCGCCGGCCCAGGCCCAGCCGCGCGGCGCGGCCGTCTACAGCTCGTTCCGCGATGGCACCTACTGGTACCGCGCCGAACAGGAGGCGGTATTCCGCGCCGCCGGCTGGGAGATGGACGCCTATGAGAACACGCGTACCGCTGACCTGATCGCGGCGCTGGAGCGCTACGCCGTGGTGGTCTTCGGGACCGGCTACAACATCGAGCACCCGCAAGACCTGGCAGCCCAGGCCGCCGCCTGGCGCGCCTACGTAGAGGGCGGCGGCTGCCTGGTGGTCACAGACGCCAACTACGAGCCGATGTTCGCCTGGCTCACCGCCGTCGACCCGGCGCTGCGCTGGGGCTCACGGAACGCGATGAACGCGTGGGCCGAGGCGCCCCCGGCGTGGACGGATGCCGGACACCCGCTGCTGCGCGGGGTGAAGCCGCCGAACGTGCCCTGGACCTACCCGGCCTTCTGGTCGCAGGCGTTCACGCCCCTGGTGGCAGACACGGACCGCCGGCCGATCGTGGCCTACCTGGAGATCGGCAAGGGCATCGTGGTGGTCTCCTCCGCCTACCGGCAGTACGACTTCCCCAGCGCCCCGTTCCTGCAGAATCTCGTCGCCTGGGCCAAGGACCCCGAACGGCTCGCGGCAGCCCAACAGCGGCGCGCCGCGGCTGAGGCGGCGGCGCAGAATCTGCCCGCCATCGACGTCCCGCTCCTGGATCCGGCGCCCGTCGTGGACGGGACCATCGCTGACGCCGAGTGGCAGGGCGCCACACGGCTGCCGGACTTTGTGGCGATGGACGGCAGCCGCGGCCTGACCCAGCGCACCGCCTGCCGCGTCGGGCGGACGGCACAGGGACTGTTCGTGGCTTTCCAGTGCTACGACCAGGACGTCGCCAATGTCGGCCGCAGGATCACCGAGCGGGATGGCGCGGTCTGGACCGACGACTGTGTGGAGCTGTTCCTCGATCCCACGGGGGGCCGGCAAGAGCCGCTGCACTTCATCGTCAACGCCGCGGGGGCGCAGTACGACGAGCGCGGGGCCGACCCGGCCTGGGACCGCTACTGGGTGGCCCGAACCGCCGTCGCTCCAGGCTTGTGGATGGCAGAGTTCCACATCCCCTTTGCGGCCCTGGACCTCAGCGCCGGCAAAGCGCCGGCGCCGGCCTGGTCCGGGAACTTCTACCGCGAGTTTCCCGGCCGGAACGGCGTGCCGCAGGAGCTCTCTGGCTGGTCACCCACCTTCAGCAACTTCGCCGCCGCCGCACACTTCGGCAGCCTGCGCGGCATCGAGGTCCCCGGCAGCCGCTACACCCTGGCACCCGAGATCGCGGTGCAGGCCCCGGGACGCTGGTTCAGCGGCGACAATCCCGTCACCGTGACCCTCACGGCGCTGCCGACGCAGGCGGCAGCCTTCACCCTGGCCTGCGTCGAGGTGGGCAACCAGGCGCAGACCGAGGCCGCGCCGCGGACCGTCCTGGCGGCAGGACAGAAGGCCGAGTTAACCGCCCAGGTGGCGCTCGCGACCGACGCTCCCCGCGAGGTCCAGTTCGTGGCGCGAGACGCCGCGGAACCGGAGCGGGTGCTGGCCAGCAGCCGGGTCCTCCGCGCCCTGCCGGCTCCAGTGCTGGAGCTGGCCCTGCTGGCGCCGACCTTCCGCGGCACCGTACAGTCCCGGGACCCTGACAAGGCGCTGCGCCTGGCCGGGCGTGTGGGCGATCCGGGGTCGGTGAACGGCGCGCTGCGCCTGCGGGCAAGCCTGATCCCGCAGGGTCACTTGCGGCCGATCTGGCAACAGGCACAGGTGGTGACGCCACGTTCCGAGACGAGCTTTGTCGGAACCTTGGCCGAGGTCCCGCCGGGGGAGTACGAGGTACAGATCGATCTGCAGGATGAGGCCCAGCAGCTCATCGCGCGGGAGCGACACGAGGTCAGGGTGCTGGCACCCGCCCCGGTGGAGGTCAGCTTCGATGCCCGCCGCGCCTGTCGGGTCAACGGCACGCCCGTGTTTCCCATCGGGCTGTATCACGTCTCGGAGCCGGCCCTGGCACTGGTCAACGGGCGCGCCAAGGAGCTGGGGTTGCCGGAGCTGAGCCTGGAAGAGATGCTGACGGGGTGCCGCGACCACGGCTTCAACACGGTGGTCCGAGGCTGGGGCATGCCCGGCGAGGAGTACATGCAGATCACCCAGAAGCTGGGCTTGTGGGTACTGCCGGAGGTGGGCGCGCCAGACGCGGCGGCCCTGCCCGCGCTGGTCGCTGTCGCCAATCGCTTCGGTAACCTGCTGCTATGGTATGGGGTGGACGAGCCCGGCGGCGACCGGCTGCAGATGGCGCTCGACGCCCACGCCCGGTTCGCCAAGGCCGATCCGCATCGCCCCGTGGCAGCGGCCTGCAACAACGTCGGGGTCTTCGCTGCCGGCGTGCGGGCCTATGACGTCCTGATGATGGATCCCTACCTCATCTACCCCACGCGCAACCAGAGCCTTGAGGGGATCGCCGGCTGGGTAGACGCAGGGATGAAGGCGGGGGGCGGACGGGTCCCGATCTGGGTCGTGCCTCAGGCGTTCGCCATCGACAACGTCTGGGCCGAACCCACGGACGTGGAGTTGCGCTGTCAGGCTTACCTGTCCGTTGTGCATGGCGCCACAGGGCTGGTCTGGTACGCCTGGTACACCACCGAGCCGTGGTCGCAGAACCCGCGCGGCCGCAAGCAGTGGTTCCTGCCGGACAGCCCGCTGTGGCCATACTTCACGACGCTGAATGCCGAGATCGACCAACTCGCGCCAACCGTGCTCCAGGGAGAGACGCGCGGTCCGACGGCCGTCGATACCGCGACCATCCACTCGCAACGCTGGGAGCTGGACGGCGTCACCACCCTCATCGCCGTCAACCCCCTGGCCCAGGAACAGTCCTGTCGTTTCACCGGCCTGCCTGGGAACGCCGCCGACGTCCTCTTCGAGGGCCGGCAGATGCCGCTGCAGGGCGGCGTCGGCAGCGACCGCTTCGCCCCGTTGGCGGTACACGTCTACCGCTACCCCACGCCGTGATGGCCACGACCTCCACAGCCCACTCCACTCCAGCGACCGGCGCCAGGGCGCCGATCCCCCTGTGGGGACCACCACCAGATCCCGGTGTTTGACTGGGGTGGCTCCCTGGCGGAACGCCTCGACCGCGTGCCGCGGACGCAGTTCATCTACACCTACGCCGAGCTTCTGGAGCACGAAACCAGCGGGCCACTCGCCACCGCCATCCGCGCCCTGCTCCAGCGCACGGCGGCCGGCGTCACGCTCCGCGAGCGCGCCACGGCCCTCCTGCGGCATCTGCGCCGGGCCTATGCAAAGCGGACACCGTGACCGCTGCCGGTCGGCGAGGCAGGTCACCTCGTGGAGGGTGCAAGCCTCAATCCAGAGCCCCCGTGGCGCCTGCTTCGACGCAGATATCGGTGTCCAGCAGAATCACAGTTCCACCGCCCTTCCCGGTGTGCGCTGGACACGGATGTCCGCCGCGATCTCGGCGCCGGAACGCTCGTCCTGCCAGGCGCCGCAGAGGTGCCGCCACAGACCAAGCTGCGTGGCGGCATCCGGGAGCGTGCCAGGGCGCAGTGACCAGGTCTCGGAGTATGGAGTCGAGCCGCTGGGGGCTTGGGGTTTCACTGGCGACGTCACATCGGGTCCCATGAGCTAAGCCTAAGAGCGCGTGTCGCCGAACTCCCGGGCGGTGTCGAGCCACAGGCCCATGGCCTCGCCGGTGCCGTCCAGGGCGGTCTGGCGGGTGTCGCCATGGGCTATGCAGCCGGGGAGTTCCGGCACTTCAGCGACATAGGCGCTGTCGTCGTCGCTCCAGTAGATGATCACTTCGTATCTGTCGGTGGCCATGGTACGGCTCCCCGGTGGCATCCTACTCCACCCCCCGCCATCGCGGTAGGAGGCCATCGCGCTTCAGCTCCGCGAGCAGCTTCTCGTGAGTGACCGTGCCTTCGTCCCGGCGCTCAGCCAGAACAGCCAGGTCACGGAGGTCCTCAAGGAGCTCCTCATACTCGCCGAGCGGCAGCATGACGGCCTCGCGCTTGCCGTCGTCGCCGACCACGTACCGCGGATGCAATTGCGGCGTTGCACTCATCGCCGGGTCTCCAGTGTTTGCATGGACGCAATATACCCCATTGCGGGCCTGGCAGCGGTACGCCCTACAACGCCGCCAGCAGGGCGGCGGCCTTGGTCTCGAAGAGTGCCTGCCACTCTGGCGCCAGCAGGCAGTCGCTGTCCTCCTGGGCGTGGCCGCGGTTCTGCAGTTGCTCGGCGGTGGGGGCGTAGTAGATGTAGCCGTTGCTGCAGCCGGCGACGAAGGTCAGAGGATGGGGCGAAGCCCGCTTGAGATTGAGCCCGATCTGCACCGATAGCTCGCCCGGGAAGGTGAGCAGCACGAAGTCCCCGATCCGTAAGCCGAGTACTTCGACAGCAATCGTGTCCTTTCCCGCCGCCTGGTTCTGCGCGTGGTGCAGCCGCAGCAGGTCCAAGTTCGTCTGTACCCGGGTCAGCTCTTCCATGGCGTGGATATTCGCCACGTACTGCGCCAGATGCGCCCGGTTGAGCGCGTCGAGGCGGTCCAGGTGGTCCCGGTGCAGGGCGCGGTCGTGGAGATAGCGATGGGAGGCGTAGGAGGGTGCCAGGGGTGCCAGGCTGTACTTGGCGTTCAGAGCGAGGAAGGTCTTGAGGTTGAGGCTGGTGCCCTGCAGCGACTGCAGCAGGCGCGTCTGTTCAGCCTGCATGGCCGCGATGTACGGCGCCAGTTCGGCCCGCGGCAGGTCGAGGACCGTGTGCAGCAGCTTCAGGGGGCCGCCGTCCCGGCACTGCAGTTGCCGCCAGGCCCGCACCACGCTGAGCCCCAGCAGGTTGCCCAAGGGCTCCGCATCCCGTGGGTGATCGACGTCCTTGTAGAGCACCGGATTGATGTCCCCGGCGCAGCCCTGCAGGAAGAGCGCCATGGCCCCCGCCCCCAAGGCCTCCTCGATCAGTGCGGAGGCAAAGCCCACCAGATCGGCCGTGTTGCCGCCACTGGGGACGCCCTGGATCGGGTGGCAGGCGAAGGTGTAGAGGACCGCCAGGGGCCGTCCGTCCTCACGGTCCAGCCGCAGCACGCCGATCTGCGGGTCCACTGGCCCGGCCCCCACCACCTCGTCGTCAGGCGGCAGCGCATAGGCATGGCGGACGTCCGCCTCCCGGCCATTCCGCAGTCTGAGCCGGCGATTCTCCATGATCCGGTCCTCATGGCCACAGCCGGCCCCGAGCCTGACCGGAACCAGGTTCCGGCACGCCTCGCGCACGGCCTGGAACGTTCGCGGGCCGACCTCGGTCCCGACGACGCCGTGGCAATGGCTGGCGTTGACCAGCACCTGCGTCGGCGGAATGCCGAGCTCATCCTGCAAGCGCGTGCGCAGGATGGCCAGGTAGTCGTTCCCAATGTGGCCAATCTCGGCGCTGGCCACGGCGTCCAGAGTGACGATCACCACCGTGGTTGCCGCGTCGCGCAGCACCAGCGCCTTGGCGTACAGGGGATCGTGGACGGGGCCGGCCTGGTAGTCGGTGATGTCGGCCCGAGCCACACCGGCCCAAAGCGCCGAATCGCGGTCCGGAGCGCTGGAGAGTGGAAGGCGGGGCGGTTCTGAGCTGCTCGCGTTGGGGGCCACTGGCGCCACCTCTCTGCTGACTGGCTGCTGATCACGTGTAGGGAACTCGAGGGCGACCCCCGTTCAGAGTCCAGCCTTCAGGAGGCTGTCTCGCAGGACACGCTGAAGCGTGAACTCTGAACCCAAGACACAGGCGTCCCTCATGACGCCAAGGCTGTTAGGTACTCAGGCTGTAGACTGTTAGGTCTTACCTCGGGGCATTCTGCGTTTCCGGATTCGAGTCCGGCGTTGTAACCTAATAGCCTACAGCCTAAACCGCTACAGCCTCTGGGTCTTCCATGGGACGGGTGTGGACCCAAGACCATACCGGACGGGTCGTTCACGGCCCTGGCGCGCGCCGCGGCACCGCGAACAGGCGGACGTTGGCGAACGCCAGCGTGTCCGCGGCGGTCTGGTTGTCGGCGAAGAGCATGACGACGGCGGTCGCCGCCCGCTCCGGCGCGCGCCCGGCGACCGCGGTCGTCGTCCAGCGTTCCCGGACCTCACCCAGCAGGTCGGCCGAGCGCTTGGCGTCGTCCAACCAGGCGCCCTGGGCATCCTGCCATGACAGCACCAGCGCCGCCTTGGAACTGAGGCCGACCTTGCCGCGGCAGTCCGCGAGCACCACGTACAGGGCTCCCGGCGTGACCGGCACCGTCTGCAGGAAGCAGGCCCCCGTGGCGGCACTAAGGACGACCTGGGCCTCCTGGCCTGTCGCCAGCCACTGCAGCTTGCCCTCGCCCGGGGTGCGACGCCAGATCGACCAACCCGGCGGGGCGCCGGCGCTTTCCCAGTCCACGCCCGAGGTATCGCCGGGCTGGGCGTCGGTACGTGCGAAGGTGCCATTGACCAGCAGGCTCGTCGGCGCGGCCGTCTGAAACCCCCACAGGGCGCGGGCCACGCTGGCGATCTCAGCCTCCGGACCGGGACGTTCAAGTTCGGCGATGAGTCGCGTGGCAAGGTCCACACGGCTGGCGCCGTGGCACCACACGAAGAAGCGCCAGAGCAGTCCCGGCGACGTGCCCACACCGGCAACGCCGGCACGGGAGTCGAAGGGGATCACCGGCTTGAGCAGCGGTTCCTTCTCGATCACGTCAGCCAGAAAGGCGCGCCGTTCCTGTTCGGCGCGTAGCCCGCTGACCAGCGACACCGCGGTGGCCTCGGCCTGTTCCGGAGTATCGAGGACCGCAGCCAGCGCCTGACCCGCGTGGTACACGGTCGAATAGAGCTCGGTCAGATGGAACGCTTTGGAGGTGAGCTCGACCCGCGTGCGGTAGGGCTCGGCGACCGCCAACGCGGCGGCCTGTTCGAGCAGGCCCCGTGCCTGCCGGCACACCTCTGGCGGGAAGAGCGCCAGTTGCCTGGCGTCAAAGAAGTAGCGGAACCAGACCGCCTCGCCCTCCTGCTCCAGCCAGCGCTGTTCGCAGAGCTCAAAATAGCGTTGCATGGGTTCGCGGGCCGGACCGAAGAAGTTGGTGTAGAAGTCGGCGAGCAGGTCGGGGACCTTCTGGTCGGCGTCCCACAGCAGTTGGCTGACCAGCCAGGCCTTGGGGCCGTCCAGGGCCCAGTTGCAGTAGATCTCCGCATACCAACCCTTGACTCCCTGCGCGCGACCGTAGCGCAGGTATTCGCCCTGGAGACGCGGATAGACCCGCGGGATCACGTAGCCCGAGCCGTACTCGTAGCTGTAGAGGGCCACCGATGGGCAGCGGGCGCGCCAGGCCGCGATCCAGTCGCGGTCGGCTTGCGCAAACGCCGGCGCGCGCCACTGGGCGCGGTCGTTGGTCAGGAAAGGCACGATCAGCGGGTGGACCTTGAACGAAGGCGGGTTCTCGCAGGCGTTGTAGGCCAGGCAGCCGAGGTAGTGGTCCGGGTACTTGGCAGCAACGCGCTCGGCCACGCGGTTGGCGAAGGTGAAGAAGCGGTTGGAGTAGTCCGGACCGCCGTGGAGGGACTGTTTCCCGGGCACATCCAGGGACTTGCAGCGCTCGCACTGGCAGTAGCCGCGCCAGTCGCTGTCGTTCACTCCGAGCGCGGCGCTGAGGGTGGCCGGTTCGCGGTCAAACTGCGCGACGATGAGGCCGGCGACATGCTCCGCGACAGCGGGGTTGGTCAGGCAGGGCTGCCAGGAGTCGTCCTGGTCGCGCGGCCGGTAACGCTCACCGTTGGGCCGCAGTGGGAACCAATCCGGATGGAGGTCGAAGAGGGCAGGCGTGAGCCACACGTTCAGGTAGTGATGGAACGCGAAGCGGGCGCGCAGCAGGTTACGGCGGTTCCATTCGCCCCCATCGGCCCGGTCCGCCGCGCTCCACTGCCGGGACAGCCAGGCCGGCGCCTCGGTGCGGTCCAGCGCCGGCACCGTGAAGGTCGGCTTGAGCGGCACGTGCTCGCCGATGGCGGTCGGCAGGTACCAGCGGACGCCGCCATAGCGGTACAAGAAACGCGAGACGGCGAACTCCGTGCCCCAGGGATTGCGGCCCAGCAGCAGCAGTCGCTCCGGCGGCTGGCACTTCATCACCACGGCATCGGCATCCAGGCCGGAGGTCTCGAGCGGACCGACGGCGGCCAGGGCGGTCCGGGTCCAGCCCACATGGATCTGGGGGCCCGGCGGGGCCCCGTCCTCGGCGATGGTGCGGAACTCCGCCCCGGTCAGGCGGCGCAGGTACGTGGCCAGCTCTGCAGCCGCGTTCTGCTCCTCCGGCTTGGGGTTGACGGGCAGGACGATGCAGGCGGTGGCCTGGCCGGTGCTGGCCACGGCGAACTCGGGCTCAGCGGCGGCGGCACCGGGAGCGGACGCAATCACCCCGCCAACGCCCAGCGCCAGCCCCCCCAACAGGCCCTGCCAGCCTCGCGTCGCGAACCGCGGTACGTGTCCACTCTGCATGGGTACCCCCCCGTCGGGCGTTTCCCGGCGGTATGTGACGTGCAGCAGGCCATTCCTGTGGTACGCTACAGAACCTATCCGTTGGCGGAGGCGTTGGCAACCGCGGGACACCCCCGCTACGCGAGCCTGGGAGGCGGATCATGGCAGCATGTGCAGTGCAGACGACGCGACTAACGGCGATGCTCATCGGGCTCGGCTGGCTCCTATCCGCCTGGAGCCAGGCTGCCGAAGCGCCCAAGCCCTGGGAGCAGTGGGTAACGGGGACCTGGGCCGGCTACCAACTCCAGGCCACTGCGACAAACGACGTGCTGACCCTCAACTACACGGTCGGGACAGCGGCGGACGACTGGCCCAACGCGCAGTTGACCTTGGCGCCGCCGGCGGATCTCAGTGCGCCGGCGCGATTGGTCTTCGAGGTCAGGGTCAGCACCGACGGTGAGCGCCTGCCGCCGCGGTTCCTGAGCGTCCTGCTGGCGACCTCCCAGGGGGCACGCTGGCAGCAGGACATGCTGCCGGTACCCGCCGTGCCAGGACAGTGGGTCACCGAAGAGATCGGGCTGCTCAAACTGCCGCCGGACTTCCTGAAGAGCCTCTCGCTATTCCAGTTCTTCGTCTGGAATCGCGACTACCACAACGCCGGCCTGGCGGCCGGCAGCCAGGTCACCATCGAGGTGCGCCAGCCGCGGCTGCTCGGCATCCGGCCCGAGCGTGCTCCCAGCATCTTCCAGAAGCCGCCGCTGCAACGCCTGCTCGGCCAAGCCGATGGGCTCGCGGTGTGGTCGGAGCCCACCGACACGAAGCTCCTGCCCGAACAGGCCCCGCCGAAGCTCCCCGCCGGGCCGCTGGAGATCACGGCAGCGGCGAACGAGGTGGCCGACTTCCAGGTGGCCCTGCGCGCCTCGCGCGCTTTGGGCCCGCTGAGCGTGGCGGTCGACCCGCCACACGGTGCGGACGGCGCAACCGCCCCTGGCGTCACGGTGCAGGTCCGCCTGGAGGGCCTGGTCAAAACCGAGAAGCCCAGCGGCTTCCTCATCCGTCCCGGTCTCTGCCCCGACCCGCTGCTGCCCGAGAGCAGCGTGTCCCTGGAGCCCGACCAGACCCGCGGCTTCTGGGTGAACGTCTATGTGCCGACCGGCACGCCGGCCGGAGCCTACGAAGGCGACATCAGCATTCGCGCCGGCGAGCAGACGCTCGTGCGTTCCACCTACCGGCTCCAGGTCTACGACTTCAGCCTACCCCGTACCCCGGCCCTGCGCACCGCCTTCCAGGTGTCGGTGGACAAGGGCTGGTCGCACCTGCTGGACTACTACCCGGGCCCGGACCTCAGCCTGGTCAAGACCCTGTGGGAAAGCCTGGCCCGCCACCGCATCGCGCCCATGCATCTGGGGCCCGGCGGGCCGCCGCGCTCAGCCGGCCCCGCCGAACTGGCCGACTTCGACCGCTACCTGGACCTAGCGAAGGAACTGGGCTTCAACAGCTTCGGGCCCTTCCTGTGGGGACCGCCCGTGGACACCGAGGAGGCGCGCCAGTGGGTCCGGCAGATGACGGACCACTACGCGAGCCAAGGCGTCCTGGACCGACTCTACGTCTACATGTGCCAATTCGACGAAGCCGGGCCAGAGCGCTATACCGCCATGCGCGAGTATGCTGCGGCCCTCAAACACGCGGAACCCCGACTGCCCCGCTTCATCACCGTCGCCCCACACCCCGAGCTATACGGCGCCATCGACTGGTGGTGCCCGGGGACCCCGGCGTACCGCCTGGACGTGGCCCGCGAGCGCCGGGCACTGGGCGAGAAGGTCTGGTGGTACACCTGCGTGACCTGGTCGCCAGGCTTGCTGCTGGATGCGCCGGGAACAGAGCACCGCGCGCTGCTCTGGCTAACCTTCACCCAAGAGGCCGATGGGCTGCTCTTCTGGTGCCTCAACTACTGGCCCCAGAACCCCTGGGAGACCACCGTCATGGGCGCCGGGACGGCCGGCAACGGCGATGGCTACCTGCTCTACCCGCGCCGCGAGGGCGACCCAACGGACCGGGTCTACGAGACCGTCCGCCTGGAGATCCTGCGCGACAGCATCGAGGACTACGACTACCTGACGCTGCTCAAGGCGCGCCTGGCGGCCGCCGCCACATCCCCGGTAGCGGTCGCACCAGCGGCCATCGCCGCCGGCCGAACCGCCCTGGACGCCGCCGCCAGGATCGCCACGGATGCGACGACCTACAGCCTGGATCCGGCCGACTACGCCCATGTGCGCGGCCTCGTCGCGGCCGCCATCCAGGCGCTGCCCAAAGGGACAGAGGACCGCGGGAGTGGGCGACAGCAGCCTTGATGTCGCCGCCTTGGTCAGGTCTCGCCCGCGTCCGGACGGGTGGCAGCCGTGACCCACGGAGCTGTCCTACGGCGCCCACTCCTGCACCACGCAGCCGGGTTGTTGCGGATGTAGGGTCACGACGATCTGGGCGAGGCCGGCGCTGATGGCGGGGGTCAGATCCCCGCCGTTCCAGGCATCGCGGTAGCGCGCGCCGTCCTGGTGCGGCACGGCCAGCACCACGCCCGCGTAGGTCCTCGGCAGTCCGTTGTACAAGGTCCACAGCTTCCGGTTCTTACCGGTGAATAGGTTGGCCGCGATACCGCGTACCGCCGTCTCCACCTGCGGCAGCGGGTCGGTCCCGTTGAAGCAGTCGCTGTACTCGTGCTTGACCACATAGGCCCGATTGAGCTTCTCCCGCAGGCGCGAGTGATGCAGCCGCCAGGTGTCCTCGTGGAAGGGCTCGCCGTTGACGAAGACCGCGTCGACCTGACTGGGCTTGCTGCCGCCCTCGATGTAGCACGGCAGCGCGAAGGTCCGGTAGCGCGGCAAGGCATAGCGGGCGAGGTTGAACGGCAGTTCGGTGAAGAGCTCGTCGGCTCGGTCGGAGCGGTTGTAGCGCCGGGCGAAGACCTCGTTCAGGTCCAGAAAGTAGTACTGCACGGCGCCATCGGCGTACCGTGAGGCGACGTCGGGAAGGCTGTACTCGGTCCACAGGGCCACGTCGGCGGGCAAGGCCTCGCGCACCTTCACCACCACGTCGAGATCGGCCGCGAGCGGGCTGATGCCATTCTCGCCGCGCAGGTGCGAGAAGTACGGAAAGACGTCCATGTAGACCATCCTGCAGCCGGTGTCGCGCTGCATGGTGACGATGTCGTTGACGACGTAGTCCGTCCACTTACGGTTGCCCGGACGGGGATAGAAGATGCCGTCGACGGCGCCGGCGCCACGCACGGCGGCGCTGGCGTCGCGGTCGAGTTCCTGGTAGGCGGAGGTGGCCACGAGCTCCTGGCTGAGGGCCTGGTCCGGCAGGGCCGAAGCGCGGAAACGGTCGCTGAGGGTGTACAGCGACACCGGGCGCTGCCAGGTGGTCTGGATCGCCGCGATGCCCTGGCGGAAGACCTCCAGCCCCCCGACCTGGGCATAGGCCAGCGGCGCGCCGTAGACACCGTACTCGTTGCGCTGCTTCTGGTCGTTGTAGGTCCAGTTGAAGAGGTGCACCAGGTCGGGCACGTGCCCGAGGTACTGCTTCTCGAAGGCGAAGGTCTCGTCCAGCAGGAAGCGCTTGCGGTCCGGGGTGATGAGCGCGGGGGTGAGGTTCTCGCTCCAGGCGATCCGGGTGCTGGGCCGGTAGACGGTCATGTCCCAGGCGTTGAGGAAGTAGTCCTTGTCCTGGGCCTTGTAGGGCGTGTACCAACTCCGCAGCCAGGCGCGGTAAAGCTCGAAGGCCGCATGCCAGTCGCCGCCGTGAACCAGGAGCGAGACCGGCAGGCAGGCGAGGCTGGCGCCGGGGGCCAGTTCGTTGTACTCCGCCGGGGAACTGATGCCGCCGCTCACGCCGCTGGCATCCTTGCGCAGAGCAAAGGTGGCCATGATGTGACCCGGGTTGTTGCTGCGCAGCATCAGGCCAATCCCCTCCGGGCGGCTGTAGACATCCATGAACTGGCCGGTGAACTCCGGACCGTACGGGGCGCGCAGGGCGATGGGCGCGGCGGTGTCGACGGCGCGATACTGGGGGAAAAAGAGGCGGGTGCTGGCGAGGTCGCCGAGGGCGAGGCCCGCCAGGGCGGGCAGGCAGAGTTCGGCCGCCAGGGGCGTGCCGCCGCGGTTACGGACCAGGGCGGCGAAGGCCAGTTCCGGAGAGTCATCGGCGGTCATCGTCACCGTGATCTCGAGGGGCAGTTCCGGGCGCAGGCTGCTGAGTCTCAACTCGACGTCCGTTGCGCCCAGGCGGGTCACCTCCGCCGTGAACGACCTGCCGCTGTAGACGGTGTCGCCCAGACGCAGGCGCAGGCCGCTCGAGGGCGCCAGGCGGATCGGGCTCGCGGGGTTGATACGGTTGACGAGGCGGTCGATGGCGAAGCCCTGGGCCAGGTCGAAGCCGACCTCGTACCAGCGATTGCGGAGGGTCAGCCGCGTGCCCGCCTGGGCGATCGACACGGGCGCGGGCGCGGGGTCGGGATGCAGCGTCGTGGGCTCGGGTGCGGGCAGACGGGCGAGCTCGGGTACCACGGCGGTGGCCGTCGGGTTCAGCGTCAGCCCCGCCAGCGCGAAACTCGGGCCGAAGTGGTGGTTGTGGAGGGTGATCCGCCGCAACCGCCGGGCCGGATCGAGCGCCACCGCGTAGGCCCCGAGTTCACGGGCCGGCACGTAGCAGCCGTGATCGGCCAGCGAGTAGGGGAAGGCGATCTCATTCTCGCCCTGGTCGTAGGTGAGTTCCACCGCGATGCTCTCGATGTCGTCCAGACGCAGGGCGCAGTTGGGCAAGCCGCCGCGCGTCTGGACCGCGGGCGCCGAGAGCGCCAGCAGCAGGAAGACTTCGCGGGCGCTGGCGTCCAGATCGACGCTGAGCGCGTCGTCCCTGGAGATCGGCCCCAGGTAGCGCCGCTCGACCTTCTCGCCGAGGAAGTCGACCGTCTCGTTCGTCTCCTTGCTCTCCGGCATCAAGGCCAGGTTCCGCTCGGCGGGCGCGATGACGAACGGCACCCCGGAAACCGTCACCGGCCCGGCCGGCAGGGCGCGCGCGCCGTCCAGAAGGGTCGTGTGCGCCGCCAGCGCCCGCTCGTACCACTCGGCGAGGGTACCGTTCAGCACCGCGCCCAGCGGCACCGGGACGAGCCCTTCCGGCACCGGCGCCCCCGCCGGCGCGATCTCCGCACTGAAGACGTCCGGCAGGGCGTCCAGTAACTCCAGGCGCTCCAAAACCAAGCTGGGGGCATCGTTCTCGCTGCTGATCCAAACCTTGATCTGCTGCAGGGTGAAGCCTTCCGGCAGGGGCCTGATCAAGGTATGGAGCAGGCCGTCATTCAATGCCATGTTCGCTTCGAGCAGGCTCACACTGTTCTCGGCGCTCGCGTCGTTGACCCCCTGAAGGGTTACCAGCGGGCGCGGCTCGAAGGTGCGCCGCATGCCCTCGGCCCGGAAGCTGAGGAGTGCGTAACGACAGCGCTCGGTGGAGATGGGCTTGGCCAGCTTAGCGGTCCAGGTCAGCGCGCGCACCCGACCGGCCTCGCCGTTCAGCGTAAAGCGTACCCGGCCGCCCTCGACGACGGCCTGCTGGAGGGGCGTGTCGGCGCCCGCCTCCGTGCTGCCGTCGACCCGCCGGAGATGGGTGGGACGTTCTGCCGCCGGCGTGCTGGCGGTCTGCTCGCGCCACGGGATCTCCGGCCACACCGCACGCCACTGCGCCGGTGCATTCGCCGCGACCAAGGCGCGGTTAAGCCAGTCCGCTTCGCCCTGGTAGACCTCCACCTCATCGACGAAGATGTAGGCGCCGTTGCCAAGGTTGGTTGGCGCACAGACGAACTTGAGGAAGCGGCCGTGGGTCTCCAGCGCCTCCGTCGTGAGCCAGAGCGTGGCATAGCCCGTTTCCGGCGGACGTACGCGGCTGAGCTCGACGAGGTCCCCAACCAGGCTGTACCTGGCACCGGTCGCACTCGCGTACAGCAGAATGCTCCCCGGCCATTCAACCCCGCCCAGCCCTCCCGGAACATGGACGGCCACCCCGCGAATCGGCTGGTCGCTGCCGAGGTCGACAGTGAAAACAACCGGTTCCACCATGACCCAGCCGACCGCTGCCCGGTCGGACCACATCGGCGTGGCCGTCGCCAGGGTGCCATCGGTCATCTGCCGGGCATCCTCGACATCGGTAACCGCCGGGTAGTTGGGCGGTACGCTGAACTGCACCGCCTTCCCCAGAGCCAGATTGGTCCACGGCGGTCGCACCGACGCAGCGCCTTCAGCGGCCGGGCTCGCCGGGATTGTCAGGACGCAGAGGGCGAGTAGCAGCGTCTGCAGTAGCCTGCGCTGGGCACAGCAGACCCTGAGGCTCCCCAAGCGCGGGCAACCGGACTCACCGGACCGCGTGAACGCGGAACTACGAACCGGGGGGACGCCAGGCGAGCGGCGCCGGGTTCGTAGTCCCGCCTTGAGGCGGTCTGGGCTGGACGGCATGGGGCGTATTCCTCTGGTTCGGTCAGGGCGGCCACGGAGGAAAGCCCCGGGCAGCGTTCCGGCGCCGCCCACGAAGCCACGCGTGGGCTGGACGCCGGAAACGCTGCTTTCGCCCGGTCAGCCAACCACGAGATCCGGATGGCCCGGCCCGAAGTGCTTGAGCATGACGATGGGATCGGAGTCCGACAGGTTGGTGATCTTCACGCCCTGGCTCGCGGCACTCTCGCTGACGAAGAACTCGTCGTGCGTGAGCTGACCGTAGCGGATGAGGGCGGGCGTCTCGATCTTCCACTGGTTCATCGTGCCATAGCCCTGCATCATGATGAAGCCATAGGCCGCGGCTTCCTTGAGGGTGACCGTCCGGCCCGGGAGCACGGTGAGTTCCTTGGCGCTGAACTCGGCCGACTTGTAGCAGATCCAGTGCTCGAGGTAACCTTCAGCAGTCATCGCCGCGACGTCCCGCACCGGCCGCGGCCGCATGAAGTGCCGCTCCGCAAAGCGCATGTCGACGTTGAGCTCCCAGTCGATCACCGACATCAGGTAGTCAACATCGCCGACCTTGTCCTTGGGCGTATCCTTCCAGAGCAGCTCCTTGGGCACCACCTGCCGGTTGGCGATCACCGACTGGAACATGCCAAAGACATCCGAGGCCTTCTGCGGTTCGTAGGTGCAGAGGCTCCCCGGCGCGTGCAGCACGCCCGGCGGGACATCCCAGCCGGTGCCCGGCTCAAGCTTGTAGGCCTGGGAGATGTTGGTGATCTTATTGTCGCCCTTGGTGAAGTCCCTGAGGCACTGCCGTACCTGGTCCTTGGTCACCTGCGGCTGGAAGCCGAAGAAGGTGTAGGGGAAGTCGCCGCCGTGGTTGTTCGCCTGGGGCGGGAAGTAGTACGCCTCCGGCTTGCCCAACTGCCCCACCGCCTTCGCATGCTCGTCGCGGTGGTGGATGTGGTGCGGCAACGGCCCCTGGTTATCAAAGAATTTCGAGTACATCGGCCAGCGCTGGTGCTGCGTCCACAGGCGCTCGCCGATGAGCGCGCCCTTGAGCTCGGCCACGGCTTCGCGCAAGGTCACCTTCTGCAGCGTGCTGCCATCGTTGATGACGATGAAGCTGAGGCCCTCGTCTTTCGAGGTGAGGGGGCCGTTGTCAGCCGGCGTGGTCGAGGCGAACCAGCGCTCATCGATGCCGCCGCGCTCGCCACCCAGCGCGTAATAGTCGTCGGGGTGGAGTTTGATGCGGCGACCGGGAATGCAGAACGACCGCGGCACCCAGTTCGGCGCCAGACGCACGATCCCCCTGCCCTGCTCCAACGCGATCTCGGCAAGCTGTTTTGCACCCATCTTCCGTCTCCCTAGAATGTGACCTCGATCATCTCCAGCGTCTCGAGCCGCGGCACCTCGATCAGGAGCGCGCCGTCCTTCATCTGCACGTCCAGACGCGCGCCGTCCGACACGCGCGTGCACGCCTTCGGCGTGGTGACTCCCGGCAACCGCAAGGTCATGCTGATGTCCCGCACCGGCACGTTGGGCAGCTCCTTCTGGTAGTTCACCAATCCGACCAGATAAGCGTCCTGGGTCGTGCTGCGATTGACCGTGATCTCAACGCAGGGCGGGGCGTTGGTCGCGAGGACCATCGCGGGCGGACAGTACTCGCGGAAGAGCCATTCGCCGAAGACCTGCTGCGCATCTTGCTGCAGCGACAGCACCGGCGAGGCCAGGTAGACGCAGGTGCCCTTACCAAAGCGCTGCACGGTCAAGCCGGCATGGCCCGTCGGCTGGCCGGGAGGATTGCTGTGGATGGAGGCGTAGGCCTCGGCATTCGGATCGAACAGGGGCTCGACGAGCGTCGCGACCACCTCGGCTCCCCGCGCCGTAACCAGCGGCGCGCTGGCGTGCGCGGAAACCAACCAATGACGCCCGACAAAGGACAGGTAGTGGAAGCTCTTGGCCTTGCCGCCGGTGTAGGTGACGCCGAAGACGTCGGCCAGGCCGAAGTCCCCGCTGCTGGTGCCTCCCGGCTCATAAAGTGAGGTCAGGCCCGTCGCGATGAGCGTGCCACCGTTCTTCACGAAGGCGCGCAGACGCTCGTTCTCCTCTGCCGTCGTGTACATCACGTTGTTCATGATGATCGTGTTCAGCCCGCTGTAGTCCAGCGTCGCGCTGGTGACGGCGCGGAAGGGCAAATGCGCGCGAGTGAGCACGATGGAGGCTCCGAACATCTCGTCGCCGGCCGGCTTGCCACCGTTGGGGTTCATGATGTCGGAGTTCGCGTTGTCGTCGACGAAGGCCGCGGACGAGTAGTAGAAGGCCTTGTCGGCCGCGATCACGGGCCGGTGCCGCTTGACGGCCTGAGTGAAGGGCTGGAGCTGCTTCGAAACGGCTCCCAGACGCTCATACACCTCGGTCTCCAGCGTGCCGTCAGGGTTGATCGCGTCGATGAAGAAGAAGGCCCCGGCGTTCGCAAGCGTCGTCGCCGCCTCGGCCAGGAGTTCCGCCTCCGACTTCATCGAGGTGTGATCGCGGAGGTTCACACAGCGGCTGGTCATGAACTCGTAGGGGAGGTTCTTCGATGCCGCCGCCAGCACCTTCGAGCCGATGATGTGCTGGTACTTGCCGCCGTAGAAGTCACCCGAGGTGTAGTCGCAGGCATCGGCGATGCCGAGGGTATACGACTGCATCCAGCCATGCATGATGGTTGACGTCTGGTGCGTGACCGTCATCTCCTTCTGCGCCCTGACGCAGGCGGTGACCTCCTGCGAGAAGGCCGCCATCGAGCGCTCGCGGAAACGCTGAAAGTCCACCCATTCCGGGCTCCGCCAGTCGATCTTCCGGGGGATCTCGCGGCCGGTTTCCGCAAGGTACTGCGTCCGGCAACTCGCGCAGACGCAGATGCCGGGCCAGAAGGTCATGTCATTGAAAATTCCGTCGATATCATAGGCGCAGATCTCGGTGACCTGCGCCATGACAAAGGCGCGGTACTCAGGGTTGTTGGGACAGCTCCACCAGTAGCGCCCGCCGTGCTGAGTGCCATTGGCGAAGGTGATGCGCCAAGCCGGGTGCGTCTTCGCCGAGTGGTTGTGGTAGACGCTGGTGTAGTAGGCCACCGGCACAATGTCGGCCTGCCGCAGCAAGGTCACGGTCTCACCGAAGATGTCGCGCCCCTTGAGATTCGCGTGCATGTGGCCGACCTGCGTCGGGTAGTAGCAGTTGCCGTTATGGCAGGTGGCGTAGACCATCGACGCCTCCATGCCCGCCTTCTTCACCATCGCCACATAGTGCGCCGGGTCGAACCTCGTCATGAAAGACGGGTCGTCCTCGGCGATGTGGTTATCGATAAGCACTCGCGCGTAGCAATGCTTGTACCAGTCCTTCATGGGATCCTCCACAGCGACATGACCGGCCCTGACCAGAGCGTAGTATAGGCCCACTTGGCGGGAAATGAACCCGCCGCGGTGGCGGCACAGGGCGGTTTCATCCTGAGCGCGCCAGCCCGGGCTTGCCCCGGCCGGCCCTGCCAGCCCCAGAGGGGCTCAGTCCCGCGGGGTCCGCGCCGCCGCCACGAGCCCCGCGACCGCGGCCAGCAGATCCCTGGGCGAAACCGGCTTCAGCAGGCAGAGGTGCCGGCTGGGGGGCACCAGCGCGGCCTGAATGGACGGGGGCGGCGTGTAGCCGGTGCAGAAGACGATACGCGGCTCCTCCCAGCCCTCCTGACGGCAGATGGCGAGGATCTCGGCGAAGGCCTGGTCGCCGGTCTTCCTAGGCATCAGGATATCCAGCACGATGACGGCCGGATGCGTCCTTCCGAAGCACGCAACCGCGTCCTCACCGTTGTCCACCAGGTCAACTACGGCGTCGGGCAGTGCCTGGCGCAACAGCAGGCTCAGGCTCTGCCGTACGGAGTCGGAGTCGTCGGCAACCAGAATACGCCGGGAATCGCAGGGGGTCGGCTGGCCGCAGGGCGCGGTAGCCGGCGCCTCGTCGAACACGGCTTCCGCGGCGGCTGGGGCCGTCACCTCTGCACGCATCCGCCGCATCACCGCGACAATCCGGTCGAGGCGGTCTCTGGCGGCCTCGTCGAACTCGGGGCCCTCATGCATCAGCAGCGCCTGCAACTCGTTGTTGATCTCGTGGCTGAGCCGCGAGATCGTCTCGAGCCGGGCCGCCGCCAGCCGAGCTTCAGTCTCCAGGCGCTGCGTAGCCAGCCGCGGTTCGGCGTCGCGCAGAACAAGGACAATGACATCACCCGCGGCACGGCGCCAGAACGACGCCGAGAGGTCGGCACGCACGACCTGACCAGCACGCAACGCAAAGGGCTGTTCCATGAAGACGTGGCCGTATACCCGCATCTGCTCCAGCAGATCGTGACGGCACTCGTGGGTTGCCGCGGGCAACAGGATGCGGAACGACTGCCCGACGAGGGCGCTCCGCTCGCAACTCTGCCAGCGCAAAGCCGCCGCATTGCAGTCCGTGATGAGGCCCGTGTCGGCGGCAATGAGAAACAGTGGATCGAGCAACCCGTCGAGCAGACCGGCAAGCTCGCCAGCGCGGTCAGCCGCGGAGCGTGTCGAAAGGGCTTCTGGCATGACGACTGCCTTCCTTATGGCCCCATGGCGTGCGCCGCACCCGACATCTCAATGCCCAGCGGCGGCCGCGGCCGGTGTAACGGGTACGGCTGTAGCAGGCACCGCGGGGGCTGCAACCGCTGCGGCAGCAGCCTCGGGAGCGGGTGCAAACGGCGGGGCGGCCTCCTGGCCGAGGACGGCAAAGGCGACGCCAAGGAGGCCGGCAGAGCATCGAGCTAGACGTCTCACGAGCTCACCTGTAGGTTCGCCTCACGTTGCCCGTAACCCCCGCCGCAGCAAGCCTCAAGGCGGGGATTCGACCGAACGATACGAAGTGAACTATGCGCCCATCGGGCCCGTCTGTCAAGTCAGGCG
>CAILUI010000262.1 GCA_903837355.1 uncultured Victivallales bacterium | reverse complement strand
GTCGTGAGCGCAGCGAGCCGACTCGACGCCGCTTTGGCCGGGCACGGTGACAGGGTCCGGGGACGGCCGCGGCGCGGCCTGGGAAAGCGGTGTCAAGCCACCGCAGTCCAAAGAGCGGGGGGTACCGCTCAGTAGCACGGCCGCGGGGCGCAGGGCGGAAAGCTCCTGCGCGAGGCGGTCCAGTTCACGGGCCAGGACCAGCGGCCGGCCGGCAGGGAGGGGGAACTGGGTAAGCTGCGTGGCGGTGAACTCGAAGAAGTCCTCGAAGGCGGCGGTACGCTGGCGCGCCCCGTGCTGGTCCACGGTGCTCCCCTTGTTGTGCGCCACCTGCTTAAGCCAGAAGCAGGCGGTGGAGGAGTTGAGCAGGCCGAGGAGGGCGAGGTGCTCGTCCTCGGAGGCCCCCGCGGGGAGCTTGATCACCGGCGCGCTCTGCTTGAACACCTTGCCGCCGCGGTCCAGGACGAAGTGGTTGTGCGTCGCCACGAAGCCGAAGACAATCGAGAGCGGCGTGCGGAGCTTGCTGTCGGTCAGGCGTCCGTATTCGTACCAGCGAAGCCCAACCTGCACTTTCGTGCGCCCGCCGAACATAAGGTTGTTGGCCAAGCAGGTCCGGCCGATCCAGAGGAACCGGAGGGCAGACGCGCCGGGATCATTGGCGACTGGCCGGAAGTCGGCATCATACGGGAATACTGCCGCGTCGCAGCCTGCCAGCGTCCAGTCCCTAACAACGTCGCCGACGACCATGGGCCGCGTGGCGCGGGCAAGAACGCAGTTGCGCTGCAGGACATGCACGGGCTGGATGAAGACGTCGTCCTCCAACGTGAAGCAGGTGATCCCGATGGAGTCGGCGGCCTTGTCGAGTCGCTCTCCCGCTGCGGCCTCTACCGCCTCCTTCAGTTCCGCCGCGCCGCCGCCGCCGATGGACCAGGGGTGTTTGTGGAACTGGTCGCGGGGCGTATCGCCGACGCTGACGAAGTCGCTTTGCGAGCCGGGCTGGTCGACCTGCGCCAGGATGGCTGACCAGACCAGGCCGCAGGCCGGATCCTCCGGGGTGGCGGGTTCACCCTTGATGCCCATCACCGCGCGCACCGTCGGTGCCACGGGCCGGCGCTGGCGGGCGAAGAGGATCACGGTCGGCGTGCCGTGGCCGGGGATGTAGGCGCCGGCGGTGTCGATGACGTGGGTCAGGTCCACGCTCGGCAGGTAGCTCTCGATGAGCTTCTTGCCGAACTCGCGCTTCATGAAGCTGTTGGTCGTGATTTGGCCGGTGTAGCCGGCGGGCACGGCCAGGCTGACGATGCGCTGCAGGAAGGGCACCGCCAGGGAGTACTTCATGTGGCAGACCTGGGGGTAACGCTCGCGGTAGGCAGCGTTGAGCACCGGGTCCCTGGCCACGATGTAGGGCGGGTTGGCCACCACGGCATGGTAGCGGCCGGGGGTGAGGATGCGGCGCAGCTCGCCCAGGTCCTCGCTCTTGTAGACGTAGGCCAGTTCGTGCAGATCGCCGAGGC
>CAILUI010000261.1 GCA_903837355.1 uncultured Victivallales bacterium | reverse complement strand
GAGCTCGCCGTCGAGGGTGGCGTCTACCGGGTGTTCACCCAAGGGGTAGACCGGCCGCAGGCACTGCGGGTGCGGATCGAGAACCAGGCGAACCGGCCCCTGGCGGGGATCGTCGCGGTGACGCTGCTGGCCGGCGGCCCGCAGTGCAGCGCCCCTTTCGCCGCCCCGGCCGGGGGCCTGGTGGACGTCGACGTCCCCTGGCCAGGCGCAGCAACCGCGCCCACGAACCAGTACGGGGTGACCGTGAGCGCAACGACGCCCGCCGGCACCGTCAGCCGGCACCGTCAGCCGGCGGCAG
The DNA here is from genome assembly GCA_903837355.1 of uncultured Victivallales bacterium. Classification (GTDB taxonomy): domain Bacteria; phylum Verrucomicrobiota; class Lentisphaeria; order Oligosphaerales; family JAFGRS01; genus CAILUI01. Next base: position 2,253 of record CAILUI010000261.1, on the reverse strand, counting down.
GTCCTGACCCCGATGCCCATCATCAGCCAGTGCGCCCGCTACGTCGTCGCCGTCAGGCCCGAACCGACGATAAGGGAATGACTTACTCACTAAGGTAACGGCATTAACGCTGACCCCGGTCCACGGGGCCGGCTCGCCACTACTTGATGACCTCGAATCTCACGTTATCGATGTAGAGCACCGTCCTCTGCCTCGCCATGCTGCACCAGGCCACCCAATCAAGCAACTCCAAGTCGGCGCCGAGCTTGAGTCCTTTGATCTCCTTCCGCGGTTCGCCGTCGACGGTCACGGCGAGGTCCCAGGTGCCGGTCTTGGCTTTACCGATCCCGCAGGTGATCTCGAGGTGGATCCATTTCCCGCGCGGAACGACCGCGAGCGGCTCCCGGCCGGCAAGCAGAGCGCCCGAGGCGGCGATGGTGATGCTTGGCCCGGCCGCGTACCCCGAGCCGGTCTTCTGCCGCCACTCCTGGAAGAAGATGGCGCCCGCTTCGAGGTAGACGTCGAGGGACCCCCGGGTCACGCCCGGCTTGAACCCGTTGTAGAGCCGCAACTGCGGCTGGTAGTCGGCGGAGTTCTCCTCGGAGTCGAGGAACTTGAGGCTGTGCCTGCTCTTGAAGGCCTGTTCCCCGCTGGTGAGAATCCCCTCGTCGCCCTTGCCGAACGGCGACGGTACTGCCGGCGCCACGCTCTCGAAATCCTCGCTGAAAGTGTTCATCGACACCACCTTCGCGGGGGCCTGCATATCGGGGCTCAACATGCGGGGCGCGTACTGCTTGGGAAGGTTCCTCCAAAGGGGGTCGCCGACGAGGCCCGCCGAGACGATTTCATCCCAGAACGGCTCGAACCCCAGCGGGATGGCGGGGGATCCCTTCTTCAGGCGGAAGTCGTATTTCAGGGGATCCTGGAATCGGGGATCGGCGACGACGGAATGAGCGTCGTAGGACATGGAGGACTTCCAATCTGGGAAGGTCTTCCCAGAGAAGTTCATCGCCTCTTCATCCCCATCGGTCAGGTCCCAGTAGAGATTGTGATCGAGGGTGAAGGCTTTGGACGTGAACCCCGTCTTCAGCACCTGTCCGTTCGTCGTGAGGACGATATTGCGCTGGAAATCAAAGGACACGTTCTTGCTGTCGCCGCGCTGGCTGATGATATTGGCCTCCGCGGAGAAAGCGAAGATGTTATTGCGGACGATGTTATCGCTCCCGTAGTGATGGTGCCAGCCGCCGGATTTCGTGTTGTAGACCAGGTTCTTTTCCATCAGGATTCCGACGGAGCCCTCGTCGTTGTAGAGCCCCCAACCGCCGTAGGAATAGGCCGTGGCGTCGTGGATATGGTTGTAGCGGATCACGGTGCCCGGCGAATGGCCAAGCGTATAGATGCCGGCCAAGTCGGAGAGGATCCCGAGCCCGAAGTGGTGAAGATGGTTGTACTCAATGACGTTGTTTTTCGTGCCCGACGGCATTTCATACCGCCAGGTCCAGCCGACGCTGATGGGGCAGTACGGGAGGTCGCTTATATCGTTGTGCCGGATGGTGTTGTCGGCGTTCTTCCCGATCCAGATACCCGCGGCGGCATGCATCACGTGGTCGAGGTCGTGGAGGTAGCTGTTCTCGACGGTGATGCGCGCCGTCTGGAGCGCGGCCTGCGGGTGCACGGTGTTGTCGCCGATGTAGACCCCGCCGCCGCCGTGATCGAATAGGTGGCATTGCCGCACGACATTGTCGAAGCAGCCTTTCTCAAACCAGATCGCGTGCGCCCCGCCGTGGGAGATCTCGCAGCGTTCGAAGGTCGAATGACGGAGCCCGACGGCAAAGATCGAAGCGTATCGCAGCGCCACCCCGGCCTGCCCGTCGGCCATGTCCAGGCTCCGGTCGCGTAGCGGGGGCGCGAAACCCCAGTCGGTGTGCATCAGGCCGATGCCGATGAACGCCAGGTGCTCGACAAAGGACCCCGCGGCCGGGTCCCCCTTGAAGTCGAGGAGGCGCCCGATGCTGGGCGCAATGACGTCGAGCGACTCGGGGTCTTCGCCCGGGCGTAACAGGTACTTGAGAACCCCGGTCCTGCGATTCAGATACCATTCCCCTGGGGCGTCGAAACCCTCGGCGCAGTTCTCTAGCCTGGATTCCCACGGCCTGCCACCAAACTAACACCGCAGGGGTCACCCGAGGCAGAGCCGCAGCCTGCGGCCGGCGAGCCAGGGCAGTGGCGTTGCGGTCTCGGTGAGTCCGGCGGCGACCAGCATGGGGTTGTGTG
>CAILUI010000260.1 GCA_903837355.1 uncultured Victivallales bacterium | reverse complement strand
GCATAGGTCTCGATGACACCCGCAGCCACCATCTCATTAAGCAGTATCGGCAGGTCTCTCATACGGGTGGGAATATAGCACCGCGTGCGGGGCATCACGCTACGATGCCTCCGAGCCGAAGCCCCAACCGCGTATGGGGGGGGGCCGTGCACACGCACCGGAGCGGAATGGTTGTCTCAAGGCCTCGTCCAGGCAGCCAGACGGGGCGACGCTGCAGAGGGACTCGACAGACGGCCCTACAGGTGTAGTACACTGACGACGGCAGCCATTACCCCGCGCTCCCCTGCCACCACGGAAACCGCGGAATTCTGAAATCCTACGTTGCTGGAAGTTGCGGCCCAGCGCGATGATGGCGTTTGCTTGGACCCTGACTTTGTCGGACTGCTGGTGGATTCCGCCGCAGAACCCGCGCGGTGCTGCCGGCGAACGCCCACCGGGACCGCCGCCGTAGAGCTCGCCGTTGACACCCAGCGCCTGGCCATCGCCGAACCGCACGACGGCGCCTATCTGCCGCGCAGCGACCGGCCTCGACCTGGACGCCGAGGAGGCCTGGCAGGTGCACATCCTGCTCACCCGTGTCGAACAGGCGTTCCACGACCTGAAGAGCCCTCTGGCCGAGCGGCCCGTCTGACACTTCCTCCTGCCAGGCGTGTAACGGACTTGCTCCGTCAAGCAGATGCGCCCTGCCGGGCGAAAAAACAAAAAATCCGGCTCCGCCAAGGGCGCGGATAGCCGGATTCACATCGGTCCTGGAGCTGCTGCTATTTCAGGGGACGGTTCGTTCGGGGGGGGGACCCCGCTCACTCCCGCTCTGCCCTCAGGCCACGCCGTTCCTTGACTGCGTCGTCCCGCCTTTCGAGCCTTCCCACCTGAGCCCTGAGCAAGTCATCTCTGCCCTTGGGGTTGGGGACTGTTGACCACGGAAGCCGAAGCGTGGAACCGCGGAATGCCGAATGCGGGAAGGGCGGATGCGGAAGGGCGGAGAGAGGCTGCCCACGAAGCACAAGGAAGGCACGGCGGCGGGTCATTCGCCGGCCGGCTGGCGGAAGCGGTTCAGGAGGCCATCTGGAGCGCACGGGAGAGGGGTTCGGGGATCTGGATCGGGAGGAACAGATCCCGGGGATAGAGGTAATCCTCCCCTGACTCATCGACCAGCCGGACCATGCCGTGGGACTGGGCGTCAGAGTCGGGGATCAAGGCGTAGATCTTCCTTAACTCGAGGGAGGCGGTGTAGTCCTCGTTGCGAACGCAGACGACGTACTGGGTGATGTCGTGGTGCATAGCCGACTACAGGAGGAGTCGCTTGATTCTGAGTTCTTTGCGGCCAACGCTGATCATCTCGTACCAACGTACCTCCGCCCAGGCGGCAGTGCCATCGGGGAGACGAATCCTGGCCCAGCCCTTGAGTTTCCGCCAGCGGCCCTCCCCGTGGGTCCGGTTCAGGCGCTGGAGGTTACGGATACCATGGCCGACCGCGATGGTCTCGACGTCGGTGATCTCGCCCAGCAACGTGCATCCGGGATACATAGGCGACGCGCGACTCTTTCAGGGGTCACGGGCGCTGCGCGGGGCGCGGGGCCGAAGAGAGGGATGAGGGATGAAGGCTGAAAGCTGAAGAGGGATGAGTGGGCGGTGGGCGGTGGGCAGACGGTCGGAGGGAATGCCTCCCGGCTTAGGCGTGGAGACTGGGTCGCGACTCCCCGCCTGCTGCGCCCGCAACCGGGCCGCAGGCACAGGCAATGCGGGTAGGCGTTCGCGACACCTTCAGCCGCCGAGGGACGGCGCCAGCGGAGTGGCGCCCACGCTGCGACCGCGCTATCCGCCCTCCTGCCGCGCTTGGGTCTGCGCCCCTTGCGCAGGCACTGCGGGCAGGCGCTATCCACGGTGAGTATCTGCCTCTCGCAGAGGCGCAAAAGCGCTGAGGAAACAGATCGGAATCGCTGCCCACTTTCAGCGGAATCCGCATCAGGAGGCACGACTTGCCACCGACACAGAGTCGGCGATCCTCTGTTTGGCGTGGTCCCAGTCGCAGGGCCTCAGCATGCAGGGCATGGGGTCTTCGTCCGCGTCATCGAAGTAGGTCAGGCTCTTCAGCACCGGGAAGAGCGACGCATCGGCGTACTTGCGTCTGTAGAGCGCCAGCATCGCCGGCAGTGGGAACTGCTCCAGAAGGAAGGCCAGATCGATGAAATCCCTCCTGCTGCCGCGGTTGGTGATAGCGGCGAGTGCCATGGCCTCGAGATCCTGACACGCTGCCAGGCGCAATCCGTCGCCCACAACGGCCTCCGCCAGCCAGGGAAAGGGGTCGTCGACCAGGCCGACCTTGATCCCGCGAACGGTGCAGACCTGTATCCTCCGGCTGCGACTGACGAGCGAGACCGCGCCATGCGCCCGTAGGGTCTCCTCAAGCTCGAGGTGCTCCCCAGGCACTGGCCCGAAGAGATCAAGATCGTCGGACTTCCGGTGTCCGAGCTGCAGGGCCAGGGCTGTGCCGCCGGCCAGCCGCGTCCGCTCGAGGCAGGGCTCCTGCTGGAGCTGCCTCAGGAGTTCCAGGGTGTCGGCACCGACCGACTCAGGGTGTAGCATCGGAAGGAACTCCGCGGAACGTGGCCCACCGTGGCAAGGAAGGACAGCGCCTTGGGGTCAAGGGTGCGGAGCGTCTGCGCAATCCCGATGATCGACTCCAGGGTGAAGCGTCGAACCAGCAACTGCCAGTCGTCAAGGGTGCCGTACTCCAGGACCCGGGCCACCACGTATTTCCGGTGGCGCTCGAAGTCCAGCGTTGACGGATCGACATCCCAGAAGAGCTTCCTGGAGAAGTCGGCCGGGGAGATGGTTTCCTGAGTGCTGGGCATTCCGCGTGTCCACCGCCGTTGCACACCTGCGCCGGTTCGCCGGCTCGCCGGGGCGTGTGTGAGGTTGACTGCCTGTCCAGGGGTCGCTGGAAGCGGGGCGAGCGTAGTGGGCGGTCAGCCACCTGGCATCATCCGGCCGATGCTGCGCTCGCCGGCCTGCAGGAGGACGGTGTCAGAAGGCGCCCCGGATGCGCCTTGATACCCAAAGACCTTCCTCGCGCCTGCCGCCCAGCCGTTCACGCCAACGGGATCCCGCCCGCCCTCCCGCTCTCCCCGCCAGCACCGGCAGAGAGCGCGGTGCCGCGCGGCTCCAGGTCGAAGGCTATGGAGGACGCCTCCCCTTTTCGCGCCATCCACAGGGGAGACCCGAAGCCCGGCGAGGCGAGTGCCTGTGCGAAGACCCGCGCTCCGCCCAGGTTCATCACGGGGCGACCTCGGAAGCGAGACCGGCCTGATCATCCTGCAGCACGGAGACGCGGTAGTCGGCCAGTATCCGCACAAACTGGGCCCGAGAGACGCCGCACAACTCGGCGGCCTTACCCTGTGAGATCCGGCCCAGCTCATACCACTTGGCCGCTGCGGCCCGCTGCATTTCGGCAACGAACTCCGCGGGCGCCAGGCGCAGAGAAGAGAACACGGTCTCGGGCAGATCGAACACCACTTGCATGGGGCTCCTTGAGGGACGGCGGCTCGTTGTGTACACCCAACCCACTCTCGACGAATCGCGCCTGGCGCCGGGCAAGGCTGTCCAGGAACATCGACCTCTTGCCTCACAGCCTCGGGCACATGCACGGCCTCGAAGAGCCGGGCCAGAACGTCACGGTGGCCTGCTGCGGCCAAGGCAATGGGTGCTGAACTGTCGGCAACGACGATCACGCCAGTCGTTCCGCGACGGCTGCCGTCTCACGGTCGAGGTCGGCGGCAGCGTACCGGATGAGGGTGATGTCGTTGCGTCCACACTCGTAGACGAAGGCGGGCAGAGGCACGCCGGCTAACAGGGCGGCACGGCCCAGAGAGACACGTCCCTGCCGGTAGAGCATCAGGGCGTTGTTCAGACGGATGTCAGCAGCCAACTCCTGCTCCCCACGGGCAGGATCGTAGTTGAACGGGATGTTCATGGTTATTTGCATGGCATCGTGGTTTCCCGATCGCGACAGCCCAGGGAGCCGTTCCCGCAACGACCGCGGGCGGCGTTGCCTTCAAGTGCGGCCTGCACAGCCTATGCGGCCTGGCAGGAGGCCGCCGTCCGCGCGCCAGTGGCGTTCAGGGCCTCACGCCGGTAGGCATGGACGCTCTGGCGCAGAAACGCAAGGACTACGGGATTACGGGACTAACCATGGGGGAAGCCGGGCGGACGGTCTTCATGGATCCCCACCCCCTTGGGATATCTCCACGGCGGTCTCCTGGAAGGGCGAAACGGCGAACTGCGCGAGAGCCGAGACGAACTCGCCGCGACTCAGGCCCGCGATCTGGGCCGCTTTGCCCTGGCTCACCCGGCCCAGTCGGTACCACTGCGCGGCGGCGTACAGGCGCATCTCCCGGATCACCTGCTCGGGTTCCGCCTGCAGCGCCAGGAGAACGTCGTCGTCCAGTTCGATGGCCAGGCTCTTGCTCATGGGGCAGGCTCAGGGGTCTGGCGGTGCGTCTGCAGTGACTCGGTCCGCCGCGCCGGGCGAGAGGGTTGCGGTGCCATTCGCGCGGAAGGGTCTGCGCCACTGGCGCGCCACGGCGCAGGCGCTCAGGCCCTCTCTTGCTGCTCGAGGTGACGGTCGACCTCGTTCGGGTTAGAGCGGGCATAGGCCCAGGCGCCCGCCAGGTCCTCGGCGTTCAGGGATGGGTAGGCGCTCAGGATGTCGGCGTCGGAGACCCCGAGTTGGCGCGCCCGAACGAGGGTCCAGACAGGTATCCGAGTCCTCACGACACACGGTTCCCCACCGCAGACACCCGGAATGCTCTGGATGCCTGGGAACGACCCGGCGAGGGCATCCACCACCCACTTCAAAACGCACGCCTTCTCGCCGCGAGTCAGGCGCGCCAGCAGATCGCGCGTGTCTTCCAGGAGTGTGCTCATGGCTCCTTTGTCCGTGGTCCGGAGTCGCGGATCCCCTGGCCCGGCAAGGGGGCATCACGCACAGGCACGGGAACTGGGGTGGGCATCTTCAGGGTCGTCTGTGCGTCAGCGCCTCGGTGCGTGGACGGGGAGTCCGAGTTGCGGGCCTGTCACACGGGTGCCTCAGCGCACTGCCGCGAGTCTCTGCCGAACGCTCCTGCCCCCATGTCAGGCCAGGAAAGACAGAAGGGCGTCCATGATGCATGCGGTTGTGGCGGGCAACGCCTTGGTCCTGATCACGCCAGAGCAGTCGTCCGGCGGCACGACGCCCCAGGCACCGAAGTGCTCAGTGGGCGCGATCGGAATCCTGCCGCTCCTGATGGCGCGCCGTCGTACGGCCTTGTCGCCGGCCCGGCCCATTTCGACGTCCGTGCGACGCGCTCGACGCCATGACCGACACCCGTGAGTTGCCAGGCGGCGCGGCCGTCGAGGATCTGGCCTACGCAGAGGCGCACTCAACCAGAGGCAGGTTCGAGTTCGGTCTGGCCCACAAGGCTCCGGCAGAAGCGAATGGCGCCGGCGACCTGATCAGACTGCAGTTCGGGGTACTGCTCGAGGATGTCGGAGATGGCGCCGCCGGCCTCGAGGCGGTCGAGGATGACGGTGACAGGGATACGCGTACCCGTCAGGACAGGCTGCCCGTTACAGATCCCGGGGTTGGCCTCAACGTATCGGCAGTCCATGGCGAGCACTATCTCCTGAAGGCAACAGGCCCAAGCTATCTGCAGCCTGCCTCTGCCTGGCGCGCCATCCACGGGCCCGCGACGTGGCCGGGCCTGCCCACGACTGACACAACGGGACCCGGGGCGCAACTCTGATCTGCGCCAACCGTGCCTTGCAGCACCTGCCTGACGACCTGCGGGCAACAGCAAACGGCCGCGTCGAAGCAGGGGCTCGTAGCCGGCACGAGCAGCGCAGCCGAGCCAGGATCGATCGTGCCGTCTCCCAGGGAGCCGCTGCGCAACATCAGGGCGTCTGGGACCGGTTGTAGAGGACTCTTCCATGCTCGCGTACGCGCTGGGCGAGCGAGCCCGCGACACTCGACTGCCGGTCGAATTCCGCCTGGGTCAGCACCACGATGTCCTTCGGCAGCGGCACGCCGCGCAGGGCCCGATGGCCGGCCCTGGCCCGCTTGTAGGCGGGCAACTCGGAGGTGGAGACGATGACCAGCAGGTCAACGTCGCTGTCCTCGCTCGGCGTTCCCCAGGCGTGCGACCCGAAAAGCAGTATGCGCTCAGGCGCCAAGCCCTCCACAAGGCGGCCGACAACCGCGTCCAGGAGCTCTGGTGAGATGTCCTTCATCGTTCCGTTTGACTTCAGGGCCCGCAAGCTCGCGAGTCCAGGATGGGGCGTCGGCGCGGCCGCTCCCCGGTCCGCGGCAGCCGGGTCCAACCGGCGCGGCCTTAGCGATGGCCAGGCGCTGGACGCCGTCGCGGTCCGTTATGATCCGGACGCGAGACCCACTCGGCCGGGTGCCGTCGTGCCCACGGGACGCTGCATGCGGACCCGGTCGCAGCCGGGGATGCGCCTGGACCTCCTCACGGAACCAGGACCTCATCCCGCACGAAGTGCAGTCTGATGATCCGGGGCCTGCTGTCAGGATCCGCATAGTGGCAGCGCACGGCGTCCCGGATGCGGCATTTCAGTTCATCCAGGGTATCGCCTTCCGTGTGAATGCCCTCCCCGAGGGCGGAGGCCACATAGCCGCCGTCGGGATCGTCTTCGCGAACCTCGAAGATGAGCTCCTTCATCGCAGGTTCCTCTGGGGGTCCTCACCGGCTCTGTATGTCGGCGCGAGGCTGTCAGCTTACTGGGATTTCGGATTCGCCTGCCGCGGAGGCGCAGGGGCGCTGCTGTGCAGCGCACCGGTCCCGCCGATCCTGCTGTGCAGCCGGAGGCCGGGCGGGTAGGCCGGGGTGACGCGCCCGGCCAGGAAGAGCCGAGTGCTCAAGGGGGAGGTCCTGCCATCTGCCGTGAGATAAGGAACTCGATCTCGCCCTTGTGGCCCCGGTAGTACGACATGCACTCGTCGACCTGGGCCTTGCTGAGCCCAGGGAAACTGCGCAGGACAGCCTCGATCGTGGCCCCATTCAGCACCAGGCCGACAATGTCATGCACGCCGATCCGGGTGCCGATCACAGCGGCCCGACCCGAGCGGATACCGGGGGTCTCAGCGATGTAGCGGTAGGATTCTGCGAGCATGTGCCCTTCCCTGCCTCGGGCGGGCGCCCCAAACCTTGCTCCGCGCTCCACCCGCGCGCTGCGGACGCGGGCGCGACACCCGCGAGACGACGCCTGACTGCATTACGAAACCGGAAGCGGGCGAACGATCCTGGCCTCGTCGGTGAGCGACAGGATACCGCGGTGCGCCAGTCTTGCCACGCGCCAGGGAGTCACCAGGGCCTCACGGCGTGGGGGGCGCCTGGGCGTCGAACCGCTCGGACGCGACCCAGGCGGCATAGCGCCGGGCCTGACGGATATCGTCTGGCTCCAGTTCCGGGTACCAACGGATGAGGTCAGCCTCGGACTTGCCTTCGGCCAGGAGCTTCAGTACAACGCCGACGGTGATCCGCAGGCCCCGGATACTCGGCTGGCCCCTGCAGACGTCCGGGCTGATGGTGATGCGGTCAAGCCTGGGCATGGTGGAGACTTGTCGCCTTGGGCGGACGCTGCCGTTCACGTCTCAGCGACTTCGTAGAGAACCCGGCCATGCTGAACCGCATGCCTGAGAAAGTGGTCGCCCTGAGCAATACGCAGCTTGACCTGCTCAGGGGTCCAGACGATCAGATCGACCAGGAAACCGGGCTTGAGCGCTGCGATCATTCGGGCTGCGTCCGTCAGACCCGAATCGACGACTGGCATCTCGACCAGAAGGTCAACATCGGAGTCCGCGGTGGCCTTGCCGCCCGCGTAGGAGCCGAAGAGCGTCACGCGGACAGGATGAAAGCGCGCCACCAGGTCGTGGACGAAGGACTCGATGGCGGCCAAAGCGGTCATGGGTGCCTGGCAGGCACGGATGTCTGCCGCATCCAGGAACGGATAGTCGCGGAGGATCTCCTGCTCGTCGGCGCCGGCAGCCAGCAAGTCCTGCACATCGCTCACCCGGATCCTCTTGCCGCGGACGCAGGGCCTGCCCCCGCACTTCCCGGGTTCGGCAGTGATCCGTGAGTTGTGGGTGGCCTGTGTCATCGTAGCCAAGAACTCCCTGGTGATCGCGAACGGTCGTAGCGGGCGCGAACGGACGCTCGGCGCACGGGCCCCCGCATCACGCCGGCCTGACGCCGCATGAGGGCCTGCTCCGGCTCGTTGCAATGCCGGGGAGGAGCCTGTCGGTTGTCGCCGCTCATGCAGTTACAGCGCACCTGCGGATCATCCCGGACGAGGGGGCTGACCGAGTAGGGACCGTTCTCGAACTGCTCGCGCTCGAAAACGACAGTGCTGATGACGATCCCCGCGGCGAAGCCGATTTCCCACGCGATGTCGCTGATCCGCAAGCGCGACTCGGGACCGAGAGCATCGAGTACAACGCAGACATCCAAGTCCGACTCAGCGGCGGGCATACCGCTTGCCCGCGAACCGAAAGCCCAGATGCTCGCGGTACTGAACTCATGGCGCAGTGCTTCTGCAAAGCGCCTCAGGAGTTGCCGGTCTGGTTCAGTCATGGGTGTCGGGCGCTGTCCACGGCGGGATGCGTCGGCGGGGCGGGGCGGGGAGTTCGGAGTCGGGGGCGATGGGGATGGTGCAGTAGGCAAGCAGAGCGGTTCAGGCGTAGTTCGGGCGACCCCGCGGTTGCGGGACCGGGCGCCCGACCTGTGCCGCCGTCTCGAGCCATTCCCTGATGATGGTCTGGACGTTGGCGACCGCTTCGGGGTAGGTTGGGCCGTCCGCCATGCAACCTGGAAGCTCAGGCACCTCAACGACAAAGGCGCCATCCTCATGGCGCCAGCAGATGATCATGCCGTACTTGCTTTCCATAGTCAGTCTCCGCGCCTGAGCCGACAGCGGCGGCCGGCCTTCCCGGCTTGCTGGACCAGGTGGGGTCTGCCCTTGCGGTCAACTTATGGTCGCGCACGAAGGCGCAGGGAAGAAGCGGCAGGAGCCCACAAGCACGGAGAGCACGGGGGCGGCCGCAGGGGATCAGTGCCGCAGGGCCAGCGCAGAATCGCCGCATGGCGTACGAGCGACACCGTAGCCGGCCACGCGTTTCCTCTTCCTTACGGCCGCTGAGCCTCACCTCCCGCCCGCAGACTCCAGCATCCGCTCCTCGAACCGGTTGAGCAGCCCATAGTAGGAAGCGGTCACCGCCTGCACGATCTCCCTCGCCGTTTCCGCATCGTATGAATGCACAGCACTGCTCCTGGTTCTGATCATCGCCATCCAGGCCTCGCCGTCCGCAAGGAGTCCGCGCCTGAGGGCTTCCCGTGTCGCGTTCCGTGCACCGGTGATCCGCGTGCTGCCCTGGTGCTCGCAGTGGCCCTCCATCACGCGGCACGCCAGCTCATGAGTGAACTCGAAGACCTGAATCAGGCCCAGTTCCTCCAGCTCCGATAGCGTGCGCTCACGACTCAGCAGCACCGCCATGCGGAGCTGTGCCAAGGCCTTGCGGTAGTTCCCGAAGCATGGCGCCCAGCGGGCGTCTGGGCGTTCAGCGGTCGAATCCATGGTCCTCTCCTCCGGGTCCTCGTTGCGAACGCAGGCGACGTACTGGGTGATGTCGTGTTGCGTGGCTGGCTACGGTAGGGATAACCGGCTGTCCAGCGTCAGGCTCTCCAGTTGGGTGGCCGCAGCCAGGCTCCGCCTACAGCCGCGCGTGGACCAGGTCCCTGCTCACCACCGACTTCACGTCGAAGACTACCGTGTTTCGTACAGCAAACCTGGCGAAGTCGATCTCGCGGAACTGGTCATGGGCGACGGCCACGACCACGGCGCCGATGGCGGCGACGTCGCCGCCGTGTGGGCAAGGGCTCAGGTCCAGGTCGTATTCATGGCGTACCTCGGCCGGATCGGCCCAGGGATCGTGGACGATGACTCTGCAGCCGTAGTCCTGGAGTTCGCGGACGATGCCGATGGCCTTGGAGTTGCGGATGTCGGGGCAGTTCTCTTTGAAGGTGAGGCCCAGCACGAGGACGCTGGCGCCTTTGACCGTTTGCCCGGCCTGGATCATGAGCTTCACCACCCGGCTGGCGACATAGGCGGGCATGTTGTCGTTGAGGCGCCGGCCGGCCAGGATGATCTCGGGGTGGTAGCCGAGCGACTGGGCTTTGTGGGTCAGGTAGTAGGGGTCGACGCCGATGCAGTGTCCGCCTACCAGCCCCGGACGGAAGGGGAGGAAGTTCCACTTGGTGCCAGCGGCCTCGAGGACATCAAGGGTGTCGATGCCCATGCGCTCGAAGATCAGCGAGAGCTCATTGACGAAGGCGATGTTGATGTCGCGTTGGGAGTTCTCGATGACCTTCGCCGCCTCGGCAACTTTGATGCTCGGGGCCCGGTGGGTCCCGGCGGTGATGATGGAGCGATAAAGCTCGTCGACCGCCTGGGCGACGTCCGGGGTTGAGCCCGAGGTAATCTTCTTGATCTTGGTGACGGTATGGACTTTGTCACCGGGATTGATGCGCTCGGGGCTGTAGCCGCAGAAGAAGTCCACATTGAACGTCAGGCCGCTGTACTTCTCCAACACCGGGACGCAATCCTCTTCGGTGCAACCGGGATACACGGTGCTCTCGTAGATGACGATGCCACCCGCCTTGAGGGCCTTGCCGACGGTCTCGCTCGCCTTGATGAGCGGGGTGAGATCGGGGCGGTTGTAGGCGTCGATAGGGGTGGGGACGGTGACGATGAAGAAGTCGCTGCCGCGGATGTCGTCGAGGCTATTGGAGAAGGTGAGCTGGGCGGATGCCTTGAGCTGGGCGGCGTCGACCTCACGGGTACGGTCGTGGCCGGCGCGGAGTTCGTCGAGACGCCGGGTGTTGATATCGAAGCCGACGACGGGGAACTGCTTGCCGAATTCTACGGCCAGCGGCAGGCCGACGTAACCCAGGCCGATGATGGAGATTCGGGGATTTGCCATGGTGTGCGTCCTCTCGTACTCAGAAGGGCTGAGGGATGGCAGAAGGGACAATCAATGGGCAGTGGGCAGTGGGCAGTGGGCAGTGGGCAGTGAGCAGTGAGCAGTGAGCAGTGGCCAGTGGCCAGTGGGCAGTGGGCAGTGGGCAGACGGTCGGAGGGGCACCGATTCACCGTCTCGCCATTTCGCCGACTCGCCGGTACGGGTCCTTGGTCCTTGGCGCAGTCCCCAAGTCCGCCGCGGCGCACGGCTCTGGTGTAGGCGCTGCAGGCGGGCGGGCATGGCCGAGCGAGTTTTCCGGTGGGTTACTGACCGTTCGCTTGTACCTCCCCCAAGTGCATCGCCAAGTGCCGGATCAGCGCACGGTTGTAGCGAATGCCTTGCCCTCGCATGGCTTCGGCAGCATCGGAGAAGGACGGGATTCACGCCACCTTCTTTGCCCTGATCAGAACACCGAGCGTTCCACTGACACGCAGGCCATGGTTCTCGGCGGTGTTCCGTCCGAGTTTCTCGTCCAGCAGGATCATGTCGGCGTGCAGCGCCAGCGAAGGAAGTATCGAGTCCTTCTGGCCGGCATCAAGATCCCACGCGCCGCCAGTTGGCCTGACGGAGTTGGATGCACGACAACCCAGTCCAGTGAGGCCAGGGACGGCACCGCAATGAGTCCACCTGCTGCGCACTCATGGACGACGCTCGGTGGTACATGAATGGTGCCGAAGATCGCCGGAAGCAGGTCAAGTCGTCCGATACTGCAGAGGGCAATGAAGGGCGTTGTGTTCGAGCAGGTCGTCACAGTGGCGTCGTTTCGCGAGCGAAATCGGCTGGAGTGTCTGAAAGTAGTTCGCAGCCTTCACGCATGGCAAGCAGGAGGAACTCTACCCTTGAGACACCTAGCCAGGCCGCGGCCATCCCCGACGACAGTTTTCCGTCCCGGAACAGGGCGATCGCGGCCAGTTCCTGAACGACTCTCGCGAAATGACGCGGCTCCTCCCGAAGCCCGAGAAGGATTTCCGATGGACATGCGATCTCGAGTGTTGCGATCATACTCTGGCCGTATACGTCTAGGGCCTCTGGGTCAATGCGTCCGGTGCTGCTCCTCGCTGAGCATCCCACGGATGTAGAGCGAGTTGGTGCGCTGAAGTTGTTCGCGCAGCTTGGCAGCATGGGGTCTTCGTCCGCGTCAGAGCCCGAGTTCTAAGACCCGTGAACGGAGTCGGGGGCGGCCGCGGTGTTGCGGACGCGCAGCACCTGGGCGGCCAGGGTGTCACGCAGGCGCCAGACCACGTCGGTTCGGTGCAGGATGGCGAGGCGACTGTTCCCGATGCAGCCAGCCAGGCGCAGGTAGGCCGGGTGATGGCCAGCCAGGTCCAACCTTAGAGTGACCTTCCATGACTCCTGATGCAGCAATGGATTTTGGGGCTGCATCGAGGAGGACCAGATCCACTCGCGGGGAGACTGGGTTTGCGCCAGACCGTCCTGCATGGCGAGGCGGGCCTCGTGGACACCCAGGCGCTCGAACGTCGGCTCACAGGTTGTCCAGATCGAGTCGAGATCCTGGAGATGGGGCAGACGGTGGGTCAGTTTCTCGAGTTCGATGTAGGCCAGATTGCTTGCCTGGCGGTCGTTCCAGTCGCGGCTGAAGCGCCGGCGGAGGTCGGTCAGACGAACCGCGCCGAGGACGCGGATACAGACGAAAACCATGATCCCCAGGCCAGCAAAGACGGTCAGCAGCAGTTCGCGCTGCACCACCATGCTGAGCAAGGCGCCGGCACAGAGGACGATGCTGGCGGCATAGATGATGAGGACGACGCGGCGCTGGCTGAAGCCCCAGCCGAGGAGGATATGGTGGACATGCTGCCGGTCAGGGGCTGAGATGGGCAGCCACTGGCTCCAGCGTCGAACGATGGCCAGGCAGGTGTCGGTGATGGGGACGCCCAAGGCCAGGACCGGGATCAGGATGGCGACGGCAGCGTTGCTCTTCTGACTGGTCATGAGGGCCAGGGCAGCGATCAGGTAGCCGATGACGTTACTGCCGGAATCACCCAGGAAGATGCGGGCGGGATTGAAGTTGTGGACCAGGAAGCCGAGAATGCCGCCGCCCAGAGCGGCCATGAGCAGCATGCCGACGTAGTTGCCCAGGAGCTGCCCGGCGACGAGCATGGTGATGCAGGCGATCAGACTGACGCCGCCGGCGAGGCCATCCATGCCATCGAGCAGGTTGATGGCGTTCATGCAGCCGAGGAACCAGAAGAGGGTGAGCGGAATGCCCCACAGGCCCAGCTCGATGTCGCCGATGAAGGGCAGACTCAGCTTCCAGATGACGAGGTTGCCCGCCATGCCAATGCAGGCGGCAGTGGCCTGCAGCAGCAGCTTCCAGCCAGGACGCAGGTTCCGGACGTCGTCCCAGGCCCCCATGAGCAAGGCGACGACGCTGCCGCCCAGAACCATGAAGAGGGGGCCGTTGGTCTCCCATAGCGCCTGACCCAGCAGTAGCCACCGCGGGCAGGCCAGCAGGATGATGATGGGGGTGACGAACCCGGCAAAGACGCCGATGCCACCCAGGTAGGGGATCGGGCGCGTATGGATCTTGCGGAAGCCATCGGGCAGATCGACGGCACCCAGAATCGGGGCCACCCAGGTCATCGCGTAGGTGACCAGGGCACCCACGACGAAGGCGACGAGGAAAGCGGCGAGGACGGTAGTCATGGTGCTCCGCAGGGGTGCTGCACACGGTGGGTACAAGCGCGGCCGGGGGCTTGCGGGAGTGCGTGGGGACGGCTGGAGAACAGCCTGCGCTCAGCTCGGAAGCCTGCGCCGTCAACGCTGGGCGGGACCGGTCAGGGGTGCTGCGCACGGTGGGTGTGGCCCAAGACCGCCCGCGCGGGCAGGTGGAATAGGTCAGTTCAAGTTGGCTGGCGCGAGCCCCACGAAGGTATCTGCGGACGAGGGGTTGCGGAGCCTGGCTTGTTGCCGTGAAGACTGGCACCGTGCTGTTCGGCCAGATTGGCGTTACCCGTCTCCATGGTGCTGGTTTCCAAGGCGAGAAGCGGGTCTGGGCACTGGCGCTTG
Organism: uncultured Victivallales bacterium; assembly: GCA_903837355.1. Taxonomy (GTDB): domain Bacteria; phylum Verrucomicrobiota; class Lentisphaeria; order Oligosphaerales; family JAFGRS01; genus CAILUI01. The sequence goes on along the minus strand of CAILUI010000260.1, from coordinate 85,162 downwards.
GGCGACCGTGCGGGGCGCCGCAGGCCCGACTTCATGTCCCTCAGAACCCTGATCATGCGGTCGAGATCGTCCTTGGAGACACCGGACAGGCTCTGCAGAAGCTGCTGTTCGCTGGCGCTAGTCATCGCTGGCTTTCAGCGCGTGCCTGCCGCCCGTCCCGGAGGGGACCTGTCTGGCGGCCAGGATGCAGGCGCGGGCGGGGGGCGAGGGTCGGTGACAAGAGTTAGGCGAGACGGCGACCCGGGGACTGCGGGACCCGGACCGGCCAAACGATCAGAAGGGGCGGCCTGGCGCTCGTGCCCAGGGGCGGTCTCAGCGGCCTCGCCGGGTTCATGGCCGGAGATGAGTTGGGCGCGCCGGGGATCCGCCAGGCAGATTCGTCGTCGTACCGCGATGGCTGACAGGTCTGTGGCCATCTGTACAGGGCTGCCAGCCCGGTATCCCAGCCAGACCTCACCAGGCACCGGGACGCCATCGGGGTAGAGCACAGCAAGCAAAGGCGACCTGCCGATGGCGATCAGCGGGATCGGCGGCGTGGTGTTGACAATGACGGTTCCAAGGTGATCAGGCGTTCCGCAGGTCCGGCTTGATCTCGGATGGATCCAGACCGAAGGGCGACAGGCCGTAACGGTCGAGAGCGAGCATAAACTGGACGCGCGTCATACCCGCCAGTTGCGCCGCCATACCCGTCGAGATCCGGTTCAGTTCGTAGAGTTTGACTGCCAGCAAGAGACGCGCCTCAGTCGCAAACTCGGCACGGGACTCTTTCAGGGAGAGCAGGAGCTCCTCAGTGCAGGGAATGGTCACGCTGATGGCAGCACGGCGCCGCGGCGAACGCTCGACTCTCCCCAGACGCGCGGGGGCAGCAGAGCGGCCATCGGTTGGCTGACCTGGGAGCGTAAGCACCCGCTCGTGTGAAAGCTCCGCGGCGTAAGCTACGGCCGCCCGGATCGCCTCCCGCGAGAGGGAGGGATAGCTGGCGCATATCTCGGTTACCTCCAACCCTTCCGCGAGGTTGTCGAGCACGACCGAGACGGGAATGCGCGTACCGGTAACGCAGGCTCTGCCGTGGCAGACCTGCGGGTCAACGGTGATGTAGTCTGACCAGTTCACACTCGGCGTCTCGGTGGCTATCTCGAGCCTTCATAGACGAGTTCCCGCGATGCGTCCACCGTTTCCCGGAAGTAGCGGTTGCGGATGCAAGCGGGGGTCAGAAGGTCGATTCTGTGCCCGAGGGCCCCCTCCAACTGCTCGGCGAGGGAAAGGTACCGTGACAGCAATCCTGGCCTGACGTCGTTACCCTCGAATTCGGCAATGAAGTCAACGTCGCTGCGCGCCGGATCGAAGTCGCCAGTAGCCGCGGAGCCAAAGACCTCCAAGCGTTGCACGTGGCAGCGCCGGCAGATCTCTGCGATCTGGTCGCGGTGTATGCGGATCAGGTCGATCATTGGAGTCGTGGCTGCCCTGCGTGTCCCGTGCCGTGTGCACTCAGATTGCGTCCTGGCAAACGACGTAGGGGGCATCTCTACGCTACGTCGGCGTCCACATCCGGGCTAGCGCGTGTCATCCGTAGTCTTGCCTCTCTGTGCCTGCTGCCATTCCCCCTGCAGGCCGCGCTCAGCGATGAGCCGGTCCAGGACCGGCATGTCGATGGCGCCACCGGATATGGCCAGCATGCCGGCAATGTCGAGAAGATGCTTCTCAGAATGCCCTTCGCGGAAGTACTCGAGCTTACGCACGATGACATACTCGGGCGGCGCCAACCAGATGGCCCGCGCCTCGACAGGAATGCGCTTACGGTGGGCCATGCCCCATTCATGCAGCGGGTCGCACCTCATGAGGTAGACGTCGGCCCGATATCCCGTCTGGCGGTGGATGATGTCGAAGTGGCCGCGCAGGGGCCGCTTGGATTCCAGGGCGATTACCGCCGCCGGAGGACAGTAGAACTCCGCATCCGGGAACGCTGCGACGGCTCCCTCGATGTCACTCGAGGACAAGCGCAAGACGACATCCAGGTCATTGGTGAAGCGTGGTTCACCGTAGAGCATGGCGGCAACCGAGCCGGTGATCATATAGGGGATGCGGGCGGCATCGAGTCGCGTGGTGAACAGGGCGACCAGCTCAGGATGCTGCACAGGTGAAGATCCTTCTGCCCTCGGCCTGGATCCGCTCCTCGCTCCAGTCGGGCCGCAGAGCGCGCAACGCCGCGACTTTGAGCTCGCGCGCCTCCCAGTACATGCCTTCGATGATCCTCAGCTTGTCAGCCGGGAGCATCGCTCTGTAGATCTCGACTTGTCGGGGATGCATGATTATCGGTGGGCTGCCACAACCAGAGTGTCCTTGGTCCGTGGTCCTTGGTCGGAGGAGGGAGGTCGGAGGACCGGACCGGTACCGCGCACATGGAATTTCTTTGTACGAGTTAGTGACAAGATGCCGCCGCCATACTGGCCTTGCGTGCGACTATCGGTGGCATTCCCCGATGGCCATGAGGAGAAGACGGTGCTTAGCGCGCGTTTCTGTGGGCCGATCCGGAGGGTAAGGTCCGTTCGGGGCGGTGCGGCGGTGGTCTGTGGTCAGTGGTCACGCGGTCCGCGGTCACCCGGAGGTCAGACGGTCGGAGGGGCGCCGATTCACCGTCTTGTTGCATTGGTAACGATTGTTCCCACAGCGTTTCTGGCGCGATATCTATTCCACCCGGCCAGACAACGGTTCCGCATTCAATTCTGGCCATAATGAATAATGAAGGTTGTTTTATCCTCATAAAAGGTTTTCTATCCAGCAATGGACCCATGTCAAACCTACGCTTGGCGCCATTCTCAAAAGTCAGCTCCAAACTGTAGTCTCTTCCCGCCTTAACCTCGATCACATCAAGCAACTCGTTCATCAGCCCACTCCCTCGCTAGCGCATCGGTCCGTCGCGCAGTGCCTTGTAGCCGGCTCGCGCGCGCTTATGGGCAGGCAACTCGGCGTCTGCAACGATGGCCACTACGTAGAAGGCTGGTGGTGGACTGCAGTCAGGACGGTGGTCGCAGGAGAAGCGCAGGAAGCGCCGGAATGCCACGCTGGTGAGCGACTGCCGCCCGATCTTGCGCTTCCTGCCACGGAAGGCACTGAGGGCACGGATGGGACGGACTACGGACCCGCCAGACACGCGCTCCAGCGGGCATGGCATTCATCTCGGGTGAGGGGCTTGAGGTTCCTTGCGGGTACTGGCTTACGCAGCAATCTGGTCATGGTCGGTGTCGTTCCCGTCTCCCGCCCCGCCTGCCCCGGTCGGACCGACCGGACGACCACCTCGACGGTCTGATTGGGGAACGCGTCCGGCACGTGGATCTGCAGGTCGCGACCCTTCAGATTCACGATCTGACGGATGGTCTGCATCTCTGGTTCCCCTGAGATGGAAGCTGGAACCTCGCTGATCCGCCGCGTAGGGGACCGCGAACGGAAAGCCTGAACAGACATCGGCGCTGATTCGGACTAATCGGCGTCCAGGCATGCGGGCAACTGCGAATGCGCTCCGCAACCGCCGCAAACTCGTCGAGGAATTCGAGCCCAAGGCCAGGGCTCTGGCTTTCATAGAACTCGAGAGGTATGCGCCAGATCCCGGGCAGCAACCGGGAGTGCCCGATACGCTATCCGAACTGCTTCCGCAAGGACCCAACAACCGCAGTTCCGTCTTCTGCGCCTAGCTCTCCAGCACGGTACGAGGCCAAACGCCGCTCGCCTTCATCTGCCCAGGCCTGCGTGACGCGTGCGTTGGCAGCCCCCAGCGTCTGCAGTAGCCGATCTGCCAGCAGTGCCCGCTCAGGTACGGACAGTTTCAGCGCTTCTTTCTCAAGAACCGCGGCATCCATTGCGCGTTCCCCTACGGGAGTTGCCATGACATCAGAGTATGCACTTGTGGTGCAGTGTCCACGCGATCCGCGGCATCCGCGGTCGGCCGTGGTCTCTGCTACTGAGACAGTCTGTTCTGGGCATTGGTTGAGTAACTCGAGTGTCTGCGGTCACCAGCTTAGCCCTGCTTGCGGCTGCACTGGCGATGATGATCGCGCCCGGGGGGGGGCACGTGTGGACTTCCTTGGTGTCGAGGAGGAACCTACTCATTTCCACTCTTCCCGCAGGCGGCGCTGTTCGGTGACTGCGTCGCCCCGCCAGGCCAACTTGCCGACCAGATCGGCGCAGTCAGACCTGCCCTTGGGGTTGGGGGCTTCGGCCATGACAACGATCACACTGACGTCCGCAACTGAGCGAGCAAGTGGCACGTCAAGGCGCAGATGACCGTCGTGATCAGTCTTCGTACTGATCTGTAGTGTTCTCATCAGCGCAGTTCTGCCTCCACGACCGAACACAGGGCGACCGACTCCGGACTCAGGCGCTGCATACGGGTCCGTACCGGGGAGTCTGCGTGGTTGAGGTAGGAGATACATGCGTTGGTGTCAAGCATGCAGATCATCGCACCTCATCCCGTGCTTCGTAGGTGCCCTGGGACTCGCGCACCAAGGGGGACTCGGCGAAGCAGCCGGCCGTTTGATCGAAGAAGCCGGGCGGCCACGTTTGTGTTGGGAGATCGTCAACCGGGATAACGATGACCTCAAGTCTCCGATGCTGGAAACCCCTCGGCACGACGACGGAGACTCTGTCTGTATCGGCAATGTGGATCTGGCGTAAGGCCTGCATGGTGCGACTTTCGTCGTTGGAGCCGGGAGAGTGTCGTCCGGTGCCGTGTGCACTCAGGTTGCTTGTAGCGAATCACTTAAGGCGTATTCATGCCGCTACGTTGTGCCTGGCGGCTCCGGTTTCCTGCCATGTCTCATCCAGCTCGGGCTCCTCAGGGTCCCCGCGACACCCTACCGACCGTCCGTTAGTCACCGAGCAGAGGGCAGTGCGTCGATGAGTTCGGGTAACGATTACCCGCATTGGCAGTGTCGACCGCGAGTTCCTCGGGTGTCTGCTGGAAGATGGAGACGCCAAACTGGCCGCATGTCACGATGAACTCGGCCCGACTCATGCCAGCCAGGCGGGCAGCAAGCCCACTGGATATTCGTCCGAACTCATACAGGCGCAAGGCGGCCATCAACTGGATCTCGCGGCCGGCCTCCGCTGGCCTCTTGCCCAAGGCCACGGATAGTTCCGCGGGGCACTCCAGAACGATAGGCCCCACGGGGCGATCCCTGCTTGTGGCCACCGTCTTCGGCAGCACCAGCGAGATGCCGTTTACGGTAGGTGGCTCCTCACCTCGCGCGATGCTGAAGAAGACCCAATCTCCGAGAGCCGAGGCCAGGTTGCGTTGGCATTCGTCCCGGGTCCTGCCGGTGGCCCAAACGCCCGTCAACGCCGGAATGCTGCCGTAGTAGGGCACCTCGTCTTTGATGATCTCAAAGCGGGCCGCGCTCAGTGCTGCCGCGAGGTACTCGGTAAGCATCGCGATGGCCTCCGGAGTCTCAATGGTGTCGCGGTAGTGTGTTGCCAGCGCATACGCGCCTCCGCCTTGCCAGGGCGCTGCGCATCCTGCTGTGCAGCAGGATATACCCCAGGGCCATGCGGCGCCGGCTGCGCGGGCAGGACGTACCGCGGGTAAGGCCGGGGGTGAGTGTCCCGTCTTGTTCCCTCATCCCTGGTTTCTGCGTTATCCGCGGTCGCCTCTGCCATGAATGCACTCCGCTCCCTCCAGACCTCCCTCGCCGAGGACCTACAGGACGCGCTCAACGTCTTCGGCATCTCCCTCAATCCTATCCCTGGTGTGCGTCATACACGGGGACCCCTTCGCGCCGGACCAGCTCGGTAAACCTGCCCTTCGCCGTGAGGTCGATCAGGTCCACGGGTTTCGTCAGACCGAAGACGAGTTCTCCGTAGAAACGGAAGAAGTCCTCTGGCTGGATCCCCTCGACGGCCAGGTCGATGTCTCGCCCTTCGCGTTCCGGTTCAGCACTGGACCCGAACAGCAGGACTCGGGAAACACCGAACTGCGCTGCAAGGGTTCTGATCTGGGCTCTATCGGACGTGGAGATCATTGCGCGCCATGCTATTGCTGGTCCGTTGCCTTCGGTCCCTGGCCCTTGACGCAGTCCCTGAGCTTGTCGAAGGGGTCTATGGTCCCTGGTCTCCAGTCCGTGGTCCTTGGTCAACTGTTCCAGGTCCCTGGTCCTAGGCCGGGCGGGTACTTGTCTGCGACTAGGGATGGTCCAGTTCCGGGCTTTGGTCGCCGGGCGCAAAGAGGAGATGAACGTCACACGGGCAGGTCAGGCTTGATCATCCGCGCGCTGGCCTCAGGTACCCTGAACACGCTGTAGCTCCTCACCTCTCGCGTCTCACAGCCGGCTCAAGCGGCCGATCGGGGAGCCCATTCGCCCCTCTGCAGACCAGTTTACGGCCACTGCTCCACTGCTTCTTCATCATGTCACGCATCATCTCGCGGTAGTCGCCCCCATAGGACTCCAGTATCTCCATTCTCGCCCTTCTGACTTCAGCCACGATGGCATCATCACTCATCTTCCTGACCTCCACAGAGCTCCGTGGGTGTGCAGATGATGGCATACGGTAAGCGGTTCCCCAGACGGCATCGCGCGGAATTCAGGCGCGCGCAGCACGGTGCATTATGCACCCACGGCACAGTCTGGCCACAGGCGGCAGGGCCCGGGCGCCGCATCCCTTACGCCCGAACAGCCCCGGCGCTGCACCCCCTGCCTACTCAGGGAGTTCCAACGCAAACGCAGCCAGGTTGCCCGCCGAAACTTGGCGCTAAAGTAAGGATGGGGCAGGCTCAGTTCAAGTGCCCTTCCGCGAGTTCACGGATCGCGAGGTTGACGGGGTGGGCGGGATATGACCGTGAGAGGATGAGACGGCGAGACGGAAAGGCGGGAGAAGAGGCGTAAGGGGCCGTCTGCCTGCGTCTGCCAAGAAGACGCTGCTGGCCGCGGTCTGCGGAGCCAAGTAAGCGATACCGGACACGGACCCGACGGACGGGTCGGACCGAGAGCGTTACCGCGGGCAGGTGCGGCACCCCGGAACGCTGTCCCATGCGGTCGACCCGGAGCGGGCGCAGGAAGACAGCGCCCGGCCCGAGTCAGACGCCCCTTGGGCCAGCGGCCGGGTGCGCAGGCGGCGGCGCTGCTGCCGCAGTTGACGCCGGCGTACCTCGAACGGATGGCCGAGAACACAACCCCGGGCGGCGCGGCCCACCTGGCTGCGTTCCGCCACGGATATCAGGGCGCCCCGCAAAGGGCCGCGGAGCCAACGCCCCCGCACTTCCCAAAGACCCGTGCATCAGGTATACGCGCGAGGGCCGGTCCGGAACCACACCGCGGCGGCATCCTCGTGAACGCGCACGGTACGCCACGGGGTCGCGATCCCGACTGAACGAACGGGCCCTGCGAGTGGATGCGCTTGAACGGGGGGGGGAAGGATGGCGCGGGTTGACTTACATGCGGCCGTAGGCTCGACGGGCCGCGCTGCCTGCCGTCGCCGGCGCCGCGGATATGCGGTTCCGGAACTCCGCGGCTCTTTCAGACGCCATGGGCGCAATCCATTGCCTTGGTCTTGTCCTGGCGACGCTCCGCGAGTGCCTTTCGGGCCAACGTGGCCAGTTCAGGCTGCGAGCACTCGAAGGACCGGTGCCACCGAGCCTCCGCGTCGAGCTCGGCCGAAAGCCGGTGCGCGAGTGGATTCTGGCCCTTGGCAGGTAACCCGGTAACCCTGTCCATCCCTCTCCCCCATCAGTGCGGCCATGCCAGTCAAGCGCCGGGCCTGACCTGTTCACGAGCACTAACGTCTCTTGGGTAGGTCACCCGATGGGATTCGGCGTGCTGCGCTTGTGCCTCCCGCTTAGGGATTGCCCTGAGCAGGTGCTGTGTAGCGTAACGCATCGGAACCTGCGGCGCAACTCATTGCGGTGTACGAGGACTACGCGCAAGCCATTCGTCCTGGCTCGACGCGCGAGGAGCTCGCCCCGGTCGCGGGTCAGTGGTCAGTCGGTCATTTGGTCATTCGCCGCATTTCGAGGCGCGAGGAGCGCACACCCGGCATGGGGTCATTCGGCGATTCACGTACTACGTTCTGTTCCGGAACGACATCCGGCCGCGACTTCAGCCCAGGAAACAGGCAGATGAGACACGATACCCAGGGGTCGCAGGTGCCGGCACTGGTGCTGCTGGGTTTGGCCTTGGTCAGCCCGGTACGACTGTCGGCCGCTGAAGCGGGGCCCGCGGTGCCTTACGCGGTGGTTGACACGGGCCAGGTTCGCTGCTACGACCAGCGCAACGAGAGCGCGCCGCCGCAGCCAGGACGGCCGTTTTTCGGGCAGGACGCACAGTTCCAGGGGCACCTGTCGAGTTACATGCTGAGTGCGGATGGTCTGACCGTGCAGGACAAGGTCACGGGTCTGACCTGGCAACGCCGTCCGGACACGGATGGCAACGGCGTCCTCAACCGTGCCGACAAACTGACCCTGAGTCAGGCCCGGGCGTTGCCGGCGACGCTCAACGCGGCGCGCTTCGGCGGTTACGCGGACTGGCGCCTGCCAAGTATCAAGGAGCTCTACTCGCTGTTCGACGGCCGCGGCACTGACCCCAGCGGCAATGCCGGCACGGACACGGCGGGCCTGATCCCGTTCATCGACAGGCGCTTCTTCGGGTTCGTCTACGGGGACACCGGCAGCGGTGAACGCGTCATCGATTCGCAGTACGCCTCTGGCACGACCTACGTCGGCAAGTCCCCTCGCGGTGGCGACAAGCTCTTCGGCGTCAATTTCGCGGATGGCCGGATCAAGGGCTATGACCTGCAGATGCCGGGTGGCGCGGAGAAGGGGTTCTTCGTTATCTGCGTGCGCGGCAATCCTGCTTACGGCCGGAACGACTTCCATGACAACGGCGACGGCACGATCACGGACCGCGCCACGGGGCTGATGTGGGCGCAGGCGGACAGCGCCAAGGGGCTGGACTGGCAGGAGGCGCTGGCCTGGGTGCAGCGGCAGAACGCGGCGCGGTTCCTGGGCCATGGCGATTGGCGCCTGCCGGATGTCAAGGAACTGCAGAGTATTGTGGACTACACGCGCTCCCCCGACACGACCCACTCGGCGGCGAGCGATCCGCTGCTCACCTGCTCGCCGATCACCAACGAGGGCGGTCAGGCCGACTACCCGTGCTACTGGTCAAGCACGACCCACGCCGGGGGCATGGGCGGTGGCGCGGCGATGTATGTCGCCTTCGGGCGGGCTGCGGGCTGGCTGTCGGCCCGCGCCCTGGCGGGCGGGCCGCCCGAACGGCAGGGCGGGCCCGGCGGCGGCGCGGGCCGAGCGCCGGGGGCGGAGCCCGCCGTAGCGGGCAGTGGCGAGTACCGTTTTGTCGACGTCCATGGTGCCGGCGCCCAGCGCAGCGACCCCAAGGCGGGCGATCCGGCCCAGTTTCCGCACGGTCGCGGCCCGCAGGGCGACGTCATTCGGATCGCCAACCACGTGCGCCTGGTGCGCGGCGGGGACGTGGTGCGGCGCGACGACGCCACGGCGCCGGCGCCCGCCAGCCGTACGTCGGCGCGGGGACCGGAAGCCGAAGGTCCCCCCCCGTTCGAGCCGGGTCCGGGCGCGCCACGCCCCCCGTCGTCGCCGCTGGTCTCGGCTCTCGACCGCAATGGCGATGGGGTCATCGACGCCGGGGAACTTGGGCAGGCGGCGGAGTCGCTGAAGAGGCTCGATAAGAACGGCGACGGCAGGATCAGCTGCGACGAGTACCGCCCGCAGTTCCCCGGCGGTCCCGGGCCGCGGGGGCCGGGCGGACGGCCCTAGCGGTTCAGCGGCAGAGCAGGATGACGAGGACGAGGAAGACGAGGCCGCCCGCGGCCAGGCACAGGCCACCGGCCAGTCGTCGCCGCGGGCGGCGTGCCCAGAGGTAGATGCCGGAGACGACCCAGAGCAGGGTTGAGCCGGTGACGGCGTCGACGGTGGCGGCCCAGAGGCTGGGCGCCCAGTAGCCGGCCTGGTACTCGTGCTGGAAATGCACGGAGTTGAGGAATGAGTACGCCGAGAACGGCTGCTGTTTCTCAACCTTGAGGCGGGTGCGCTGGGTGTGCCAGGTGATGCGGTACATGCCGGTCAGACTGGACCGGTAGAGCGTGAGTTGGTTGGCGTCCGTGCTCGCGACCCGGTGGGCACCGTCCAGACCGAGGTGCCGCAGGAGGGCCTGGGCCTGCTCCGTGGGGTCATGAGGAAACGCAGCATCAGCCACGAAGTCGGTTTCGCTGAGGACCACGAAGGTGGGGGTGAGCTTGCGCTCCTGGAACCAGCGGTTGTGGTTCAGGCAGAAGGCGCTGATGGCGTAGACGACCATCCAGGGCACCAGGAAGAGGCTGGTATAGAGGTGCAGCCCGCGCATCCAGCGGTCGGTGACGGTCCAGTGGTGGCTGCTCATAGCGGCGGGGGCTCGGGTTAGCGACGCGGGGCGAGTTGCACGGGGCCGCGGATCAGTTCGGGCGGGAAGGAGTAAGTGCCGTCGCGGTAGACGCCCAGTCTGGCGAAGTTGGTCTTGCGGGCATAGGCGTCGTCGCCGAAGGGGAAATTCACGCAGTTGATCTTGGCCAGTGAGACGAGGGTATCAGGATCGCCGGCCACGGTATGGATATTGAGGCCGGCGTGACCGCCCAGCCAGCCGGCGCTGACTAGGCGCCGGCCGGCCCAGACGCCGCCGCTGGCGATGAGCAGCCCATAGCGGGCCAGGTCGGCGGAACCCATCGCGATCCAGCCCGGACCGCCACGCACGACGTGCCCCCGGAGTTCGTAGGGCGGGTCGACCTGGACGTCGGTCCCGGCTGAGGGAATCGCGGGGTAGATCAGGTGGCCGGTCTCCCGGAAGGTACGCCCGGAGATCCATTCCCAACGGTCCGCGGGGATCCCCAAGGGCCCGAACAGCCGGGCATCCAGGACCGCCTTCAGGTCGCGGTCAAAGAGCACGGTCAGGGCCTGGCTGAGGCGCCAGTAACCGGCGTTGCTGTAGACCTGAGAGGTGCCCGGGGTGGTCTGGCTGTAGGCATCGTAGAGGGGATCGCCGCTGAGCTTGCGCCAGGCTGGCAGCACGTCACCGGGGAGAAGTCCGGGGAAGCCGCCCTGGTGTTCGGCCAGGTGGCGCCAGGTGAGGGTCTGGTGATAGCCCTCGTCCAGGAGCTTGTGCGGCTGACTGAAGTCCCCGCGGCCGGTCCAGGTTCGCGCCACCAGATCGTCGGGCCGGACCCGGCCCTCGTCGATCGCCAGCCCGAGGAGGAGGCGGGTGAAGCACTTGCCGAGCGAGGCCGACTGGTGGCGGAAGTGCGGGTCGCCGAAGGCATAGACGAGGTAACCGCCGCGGGTGAGAACGGCCCCCCATTCGCGCTCGTTTGGCGCGGTACCGCCATAGCCGCCCGGACCCAGGTGTGCGGCGGCGAAGATACGGTCCAGTCGGGGGGCATCGAAACCGGCTTCAGCGGGGCTGATCCGGGTCCAGTCGTTGCCGGGGAAGACGAGCCCTTCCGGGAGCGCTGGCTCCGGTGCGGTGTCGGCGGCGCGCGCAACCTGGCCGGCGCGGCCCAGCAGCAGTGCCGCCGAGAGGGCCTGCAGGCAGGCGCGACGCGTCAGCGCCGGGGGTGGCAGCGGGGTTGCGGCATGGGGTGTGTCCGAGTCCGACATGGGGGTCAGGCTCCTGCAGGGCGTCGAGAGGCTTTCCGGGGGAGCGTGCAGCGCTCCGGCGCCGTCACTATCGTGCCGGATGGGCGCGGCGGCCAGTTCGCGTGGGCGCGGCCGGATGGGGATCGGGGCGGGCGGGGACGGGCGGGGCCTGCCGCGCGGAACCGCCGGCCGGAGTGGGCGCGGCCCGGTAGAGACGGAGACGGCTCAGCGGCGCTTGCGCGCCTGGGGAGCTTCGCCCTCCAGGAGGGGGGAAGACGGCTCAGCGGCGCTTGCGTCCTGCTGGACAGCAGGACCCTCCAGAGGAGCACGGCGCGGGGCCTGTATTGGTCTGGAGGGCGAAGCGTCGGCTGAGCCGAGGCCTTGACGGTGGGCTGGGGCGCGTGTAGGCTGAGGGTCGGTGGTGGCGAGGGTGGGGTGCGCCTACTGCTGAGTTGCTGTGAACGGCTGCCGAATCCGGAAGGGAGTGTTCCGATGAAACGACAGGTGTTGGCGGTTCTGCTGGCCGCGGGGTGGGTGGCGGTGGCGGCCGAGCCTGCGGGCTACCGCGACGTTTTTCCCGACACCTGGGTTGCGACCGATGCGCTGGGCCGCGGTCTGCCGGACTACGGCGCGGTGGGGCCGGTTAAGGAGGATCAGCGCCGGGTGGTGGGCATTTTCTACATTGCCTGGCACAGCGATTCGGCCAGCGCCATGAAGAGCCCCTACGCGGGCGATGTGTCGAAGGTGCTGGCGGCTGATCCGCGGGCTCGCCTTGACGCCAAACACCCGCTGTGGACGGAGGGCTCGTATCATTGGGGTGAGCCGGAGATGGGGTACTTCCTGAGCAAGGATGAGTACGTCATCCGCAAGGACATGTCGATGCTGGCCGATGCCGGGGTCGATGTCCTGGTGATGGACGTCACCAACGCCGTCCGCTACTGGGACGAGTGGGCGGTCATTTTCCCGGTTATGGCGCAGATGAAGGCCGAAGGGAACAAGGTGCCGCAGTTCTGCTTCTGGGCGTTCAATGGCCCGGTGATCACGGTGGTTCAGGACCTCTACGAGAAGATCTACAAGGTCGAGACGTACAAGGACCTGTGGTTCCACTGGGATGGGAAGCCGCTGCTGCTCTACAACGGCACTCCCAGCGCCGATGCCAATGGCGGCGGCGTGCAGAACCCCAACCCGAACTACGAGGCGGCGGCCAAGACCGATCCGGCCCACCCGCGCTACGGCGATCCCGACATCGCCGAGCCGTTCTACAAGGACTACACGAAGGAGGTGAAAGCCTTCTTCACCCTGCGCACGATGTGGTGGGGCTACCACGACTGGGCCGGGAAGCGCTTTGTCGGCACCGAGGACAATTGGAGCTTCGGCCTGGACCTGGGCGATAAACGGGTTGCGGCGATGCCGCCTGACGAACTGGTGTCGACGCACAACGGCAAGAAGGAGGAGGCGGCGGTCACGCCGGGCCAGCACCCCTCGAGCCTGGTCGGCAAGTCGTGGACGCGCGCTGGCGGCGAACCGGCGCTCAACGAGTACGATCTGCCGCAGCCGACGCTGGTGCCGTGGCTGGGCAAGACCGTCGAGCACCCGGAGGGCTACGGCATCTACTTCCAGCAGCGCTGGGACGAAGCACTCCCCAGCAACCCGCAGTTCCTCTACATCAACGACTGGAACGAATGGACCGCCGGCAAGTACTCGCCCGATGGGGGTGCGACCACCCCGTTTATGCGCCGCGACAGCAACTACTTCTTCGTCGACCAGTACAATGGCGAGTTCAATCGCTGTGTGCAGCCGATGAAGGGCGGCTACACCGATAACTACTACATGCAGATGGCGCAGAACATCCGGCGTTACAAGGGCGTGCGGCCGATCCCGGAACTGCGGGGGTTGCAGCCGATCCGGATCAACGGCCGCTTCAACGACTGGGCGGCGGTTCAGGGCGAGTACCGCGATACGGTCGGCGATGTCTTCCACCGCAACTACAAGGGCTACGGCGGGCTGCAGTACACCAACGACTCTGGCCGCAACGACATTGTCACCAGCAAGGTCGCGGTCGACGAGCGCACGGTGTGCTTCTACGCGGAGACGAACGACGCCATCACCCCGCACACTGGCAGCAACTGGATGCTCCTGCTGATCGACGCGGACAACAACCCGGAGACCGGCTGGTACGGCTACGATGTCCTGATCAATAAGGGGGTCACCAGCGCGCGCCACACGACCCTCAGGCGCTACGTGCCGGACGCCCCGGACGGTCCGTGGCTGGAGGTGGCGCGGCTCGACTACCGCTGCTCCGGCAAGGCGCTGGAGCTGGCGGTGCCGCGAAAGTTGCTGGGCCTCGACGGCGACGCCTTCACGTTCGATTTCCACTGGAGCGATAACCCGGCGGACCTGAGCGACCCGATCTCGCTGTGCGTCAACGGCGACAGCGCCCCCAACCGGCGCTTCAACTACCGCTGCATCTGGAAGCGCTGAGCGGGTCGTGGCGCCGGGGGGGAAGGACGGCTCAGCGGGTCTTGCAGACGGCTGGTACTGCAGGCGGGCCGCCCGGGGGGAAGACGGCTCAGCGGGTCTTGCAGACGGCTGGTACTGCAGGCGGGCCGCCCGGGGGGGAAAGACGGCTCAGCGGGTCTTGCAGACGGCTGGTACTGCAGGCGGGCCGCCCGGGGGGGAAAGACGGCTCAGCGGCGCTGGCGCGCCTGGGGAGCTTCGCCCTCCAGAAGAGGGGGGTATCCAAGAGAGGCAGGCGAGCGCCGGGGGGGAAAGACGGCTCAGCGGCGCTGGCGCGCCTGGGGAGCTTCGCCCTCCAGCCGGGCCGGCCGCCGGCCCGGTGGAACGCGGCATCTCCGTATGCCGCGGCCGGGTTGCGGAGAACCCGGCTTCCAAGGGCGGGCCGGACATACCGACAGCCGAACCCCGGCGCCGACGTGCCTACTTCAGCATGATCTGGCCGCCGGTGACGGGGATGGCCTGGCCGGTTTCGTAGGCCTGTTCGACGCAGTAGAGGATGGCGCGGACGACGTCTTCGGGCAGGCAGCCGCGGCCCATGGGCACCTTGGCCTCGTAGGCGGCGCGGACCTCGGCGATGGTTTTGGCGCCGGGGACCTTGCCGGTGTTGAGGTACTGCACGAAGAGCCCCTTCTGCGGATCGCTCCAGAGCGGCCCATCGAAGAAGTTGCCGGGGCAGATGCTGTTGACCTTGATGTGGTCTTCGATCAGCTCTTTGGCGAAGCTCTGGGTGAGGCCGATGGTGCCGAACTTGCTGCCGGCATAGGCGCCGTTCTTATTGCTGCCTTCGAGCCCGCTCTTGGAGTTGATCTGGACGATGTCGGTCCAGGGGCCCTGGCCGTTGAGGTTCTGGGCGGCCATGACGGCGGCGGCGTGCTTGACGCAGAGGAAGTAGCCGCTGTAGTTGACGGTGGTGACGAAGTCCCACTCGGCCTTGGTCATGGTTTTGACCGAGCCCGCCTTGAGCACGCCGGCGTTGGCCACGAAGAGGTCGATGCCACCGCACTCGCGGACGATCTCGCGGACCATGGCGGCGACGCTGGCCTCGTCGGCGATGTTGACGGCGACGGCGAGGGCGCGGTGGGCGCCGCAGGCGGCATTGATGGCGGCGGCGGCCTGTTCGGCGCCGGCGAGGTTCATATCGGCGACGACGATGATGCTGCCGTGGGCGGCCAGGGCCTGGGCGATCCCGAGGCCGAAGCCCTGGGCGCCGCCGGTGACCACGCAGACGCGGTTCTGCAGACGGCCGGCGCCGCTGCCGGTGGCGCTGATCTTGCGGCGGTAGGATTCGACTTCCCAGTTCTCGATGAAGCCGTACTGGGCCGGGGTGAGGTAGTTCGGTCCGCCAAAGGCGGCGGTCAGTTGCTGGACGCGGGCGGCGTCGCGGGCGGCGGTGAGGGCGGCGCGCGCGTCTTTGAGGGTCTCGCCGACGCAGAAGACGGCCTGGCCGCTCTTGCTGACGATCTTGGGCGGGTAGCCGCGTTTGGCCTGGAAGGCCTCGAGGTCGGCAGCGTCGCCGGTGCATTCGAGGGCGAAGCTCTTGGCGTAGACGATGTGGTCGGGGCTGAGCGGGCCGTGGGCCGGCTCGAAGGGCTCACCGACGGCGACGATGGCGCGGGCGGCGGTGCTGCCGAGGAGGGTACGGACGCGCGGAGCGCGGGCCATCATGAACTCGGCGTCGAGGGCGCCGGTGGCCAGGGCGGTGGGCACGGCGGCCTGGGCGTAGGCGCGCTTGAGGGTGTCCATGATGTGCGCGTAGATGACCTTGATCTCGTCCAGGGTGTCGGCGGCGACGAAGACGCCGTGGTTCTGCAGGAACATGACCTGGGGGACTGAACCGCGCTGGGCCTTGGCCTGCTTGAGCTGCGCCTGGACGACCAGGGAGAGGGTCGCACCGGGGTTGCAGTAGTCGAGCCAGAGGGCCTCGGGGAAGAGCCGGGCGCAGGTCGCCTTGCCGTCGACGGCGCAGGTCATGCCGTTGACCATGGGCGGATGGAGATGCACCACGAAGGCGTACTCGATGACGTCGTGAACGGGGGCTTCGACGGAGGCCCGCCCGGCGCCGGCCGGCCGCACCGCGGCTTCCATCAGGGCTTTGACGGCGGCCTCTTTCTGCCAGACGTCCTCGGGCAGCGCGGTGGTGAAGATGCGGGCGAGGGCCTGGCGGCACATGCCGATGAACTGCTCGGGCTGGATATCGGCCAGGGCCACGCCGCTGGGCTTGATGTAGAGCGCCTCGGCGGTCTTGAAGGAGGTGTTGCCGCCCCCGAGGAAGACGAAATCGAGATCCGCGCCGTACTGGCGGGAGACGGTGGCCAGATCGATCAACTGCTGCATCGTGGTCTCTTTCGGCGGTCCGTTGGGTAAGGTGGCCCGCGGCCTGCGGACGCCAGCGCAGGGGCGGAACCGAAGCGGAAAACGTAATGGCTGAGGGCGGGAAATCAACGTGTGGCGAGATGAGGAGGCGGAGAGACGGGGAGACGGCTCAGCGGCGCGTTCGCGCCCGGGGAGCTTCGCCCTCCAGTGGGGAGGCTGATCTGAATGCCGATGGGAAAGGCGGGAGGCGGGCGAGACGGCTCAGCGGGGCTTGCGCCCATAAGCGCTAGCTTGTTTGTCTACACAAGTATTACACATCTCGTTGTTCTGCAAATACATAAAGTGGAATCCGTAGACTCGCATCCGGCTCCTCTGGAGCCAAAGCGGCGTCCAGCCGCCGCAGTCCAAAGCGCGGCGATTACGCCACGCGGTATCATGCTGCGCCACAACAACGTGTGGCGCTTTGGTGGGCTGTGGACTGACATCGCGTTGCTCCTAGGCGCGGTGGCCGCCCAGGCGGGTGATGGTCTGTTCGAGGTCGGCGACGTGGGCGGCGGTGTGGTGGGCGGCGCCCTGGCCCCAGCTCTCGACGTTGAGGCGCAGAATGGGTTCGTTGCCGGAGGGGCGGACGACGAACCACCAGCCGGAGCGGCCGTCGGGGTCGACGAATTCGAGCTTGAGGTCGGGGCTCTTCATGGCGGCACGGCGGTAGGGCGCCGGGGCGATGCGGACGCAGTCGAGGCCGCCCAGCGCGGGATTGGCGCTGACCTCATAGCGCCTGGAGCCGGGGGTGGCGCAGGTTGCGGCGAGGGTATCGAGCACCTCGCCGGGACGCTCGGCCGAGGGGAATTCGTAGTTGAGTTCACCGCTCCAGGCGTAGCGTCGGCGCCAGGGTTGCAGATGCTGGTCGAGGCGCCGGCCGCGAGCGCTCTCTGCGGCCACACGGCGCAGCATGTAGAGGGCGGTGAGCATGCCGCTGTCGACGTGGAAGAATTCGGGGTAGAAGTAGTGGCCACTGTGTTCGCCGGCGACGACGACGCGCTCGCGGTAGGCGTCGTGGCGCATGAGCAGTTTGATCTTGCTATGGCCGACGGGGGTATCGAGGAGGGTGACGCCGGGGCGGGTGGCGAACTGGTCGACGAGGAGTTGGCTGCAGCAGAGGTTGCGCATGATGACGGCAGGGCCGCCGACGGTGGCCAGCTTGCTCTCGGCGGTGAGGGCGAGGACCTGGGAGGCGCTGATCTCGCGGCCGCTGCCATCGACGAAGCCGGCGCGGTCGCCATCGCCATCGAAGCCGATGCCGAGCACGGCCTGCTGGGCCCGGACGGCGGCGCGCAGCCGGCGGACGAAGCCGGGCAGGAGTGGGTTGGGGACGCCATGGGGGAAGCGTCCATCGGGTTCGGGGTCCATGAAGGTGAAGCGGAAGCCCCAGGGGGTAAGCCGTTCGGCCAGGGGGGCGAAGGCGTGGGCGCCGACGCCATTGCCGGCGGCGACCACGACCGGGTAAAGGGCCTGGTCGGTCCGCGGCAGGGAATCCAGCTTGGCGCAGTCGAGAGCGAAGTCAGCGAATTCGGCGCGCGGATCGCGGACGGCCAAGGGCGGCAGCCGCCGCACGGCCTCGTCGCAGAGCTGCAGCAACTCGGCCTGGTTCAGCGGCCGGGCACCGGCGGCAACGAACTTGATGCCGTTGTAGTCCTTGGGGTTGTGGGAGGCCGTGATCATGGCGCCGCCGGCGTAGCGCTGGGGGTAGCGCCCGGTCATGTAATAGACATGCTCGGTGGAGACGAGGCTGAGCCACTCGACGCTGCCGCCGGCGTTGCGTACGCCCCGGCAGAAGGCGAGGCTGAGTTCGAGGGATCCCTGGCGGGCATCGTGGCCGACGACGACGCAGGGCTGCGGGGTGCCGCCGGCGGCGAGCAGCGCGACGAAGGCTTCGCCGAAGAGTAGCGCGGCCTCGGCGCAGAAGGGATCGGGCCAGAGGCCGCGCAGATCATCGCGCTTGAGGACGGACCGGATCATAGCGGCGTCGAGGGTGACGGGGGTTGCCATCGCTACGGCTCCTTGGCAGCGCCAGGTACTGGTGCGGACGGCCTGACGCGCGTCCCACCAAGATAGCGCCACGCCGCCGCGGTGGCGACGGGGGGGAGGTGGGGGAAACGGCGAAACGGCGAAACGGCGAGACGGGGATCAGAGGTCGGAGATCGGAGATCGGAGGTCCCCACGAATGACACGAAGGACACGAAAGGGGGAGGAGTTCATACCGCAGAGGGGACAGAGGGGCATGGAGACGGCGAAACGGGGAAACGGGGAAACGGGGAAACGGGGAGACGGGGAAGCGGCGGGACGGCGAAACGGGGGGGCGGGGGGGCGCAGAGGAGAAGGAGGGGTCTTTTCACCACAGAGAGCACAGGGGTCACGGAGTGGGGAGATGGCGGGGGTAGAGAGTGCTCCAGGAAGTCTACGGTAGTGTTTCACTCTCTGTGCTCTCGGTGTTCTCTGTGGTGAAATAGTCCGGGCTTGGGGGCGGTTGGAGCAGCGGAGAGCCCAGCGCAGAGGCGAGCTTTGGCCACGGAGGACACGGATGGGTAGCGGAGAGCGATTGGTGATCTCGCGAAGCCGCGAAGGCGCCAAGGAAGACGGGAAATGGGCAGACGCGATGGGGAGATGGGAACCGACTCGCCAGTTCGGCGACATGGGCGGGGGCTTGTGGACGGTGGGCGGTTCAGGCCCTACCGTATGGTGGTTGGGGTGGCCGCCGGGACAGTCTGAGTTCTTTAGGGGCTGGGTCTGGCCACGGCGGAATGCGGCAAGCAGGAAAGGACTCGGGTCATGGCGAAGCGGGCTCCCATTCGGTTCGGCGCGATCGGTTGCGGCGGCGCGGGTACGGACCGTATCCTGCAGTTGGCGAAGCATGCGCTGGGTGTGCAGGTGGTGGCGGCGGCGGATTTACGGCCAGAGTGTCTCGACAATCTCGAGAAGAACCTGGGCTACAGCGTCGCGCGCTACACGGGTCCGCAAGACTATCGGCGGATGATCACTGACAACGCGCTTGACGCCGTCGGCATCTTCACTCCGCATATTCCTCATTATGAGCATGTTACGTATGCATTGGCGCAGGGTAAGCATGTGCTGATCGAGAAGCCGATGGTGTGCGGGGCGGCGCGGGCCATTGAGATCACCCGGACGCTGCAGGCGTCGGGCAAGGTCGGCATCGTGCATTACCAGCGCCACTACGAGGCCAAGTTCGTGAAGGCTCGCGAGTTGATCCGCAAGGGGGTCATCGGCGAGATCAAGACCTTCTACGTGTACATGGCTCAGGACTGGTCGGGGCACGCCTGGCGCGGTGACCCCGAGTTCTCCGGCGGGGGTCAGATCAATGATTCGGGCAGCCACTACCAGGACATTCTGCTGTGGATGACGGACCTGCTGCCACGCAGTGCCGAGGGCTTTGTCGACAACTGGCACCAGGGCGACCGCAAGCGGATCGAGATCAACGGCATGTTCAATGTCGAGTTGTCGAACGGCGCCGCAGGACGCATCATTATCGTCGGCGACATCCTGGGCGGCTTCCAGGACGACGTCCGCATCCGCGGTACGAAGGGCGATCTGATGTTCTACGGCAACAAGGTGTTGCTGCGGCCGGAGGGCAAGGACATCGAGGAGGTACCCTGCCCGCTGCCGGCCGGCTATCCGGTGAGCCCGTGCGACAACTTCGTCAAACTGGTGCGGGGGCGTTGCCGGCAGAACCGGGTACCCTTCACGTTCGGGGTCCGGGTGGCGCTGCTGACCGAGGCGATGCTGCGCAGCGGCCGTCAGGGCGGGGCCAGGGTCGCCTGCGCGGACATCCTCAAGGAGTCAGGCCTGTCCATGGCGGACGTGGTGTGAGCGGGGTCGGGGGTCGGGGGTCGGGGGTCGGGGGTCGGGGGTCGGGGGTCGGGGGTCGGAGGTCGGAGGTCGGAGGTCGAGGGTCGGAGGTCGGAGGTCGGAGGACGCGCCCGTGAGTGATGCCTATGAGCGCCTTGGCGAGTTCATTGACAGCCTGACCATCGTGGACACGCATGAGCACCTTCCAGGACACGAGAGCCGGCGTCCCGCGCACCTGGATGTGCTCGGCGAGTGGCTGACGCACTACTTCAGCCGCGACCTCATATCCGCCGGCCTGGACGAGGCCCGGCTGGCTCGGGTATGTGACCCGCAGGTGCCCCTCGCCGAGCGCTGGCAGAGCGTGGAGCCATACTGGCGAGCGGCAGCCTCGACGGGCTATGGGCGAGCCCTGGCTCTGTCGGCACAGGCTCTCTACGGCATCGAGCGCATCGGGGCCGATACCATCGAGGAGCTGAACCGTCGCTTCGTTGCGGCGCGCGCTCGCGGCGACCACTACCGCTTCGTTCTGAAGGAGAAGAGCCGCATCCGCGTCTCGCTGTTGGATGCCGATCTGGGCGCCGACCGCGCCTTCTTCGTCTCGGTGATCCGCCTGGATGGCCTCATCTGTCCGACCCACCGGCGCGAGCTGTTGGCAGCACAGCGGCGACTGAACACGCCAGTGCACTCCATCCGCGACTGGAAGAGGGCCATGGAGCTGGAGTTGGAGCAGGCCCTGGCCAAGGGGGCAGTGGCGGTGAAGTGCGGCCTGGCCTACCAGCGCAGCCTACGCTTCGACAAGGTCACTGAGGCCGAGGCCGAGGTCGGCTTCAATGAGCTGTTCAGCGATCTGAATGCCCCGGACTGGCGCAGCGGCATCAAGACGACCAAGGCGTTCCAGGACCACATGATGCACCACCTCCTGGCGGTGTGCGAGCAGCGCGGCCTCACGGTCCAGTTCCATACCGGCCTGCAGGAGGGCAACGGCAACGTGATCTACGATGCCAATCCGGTGTTGCTCACCAACCTGTTTCTGGAGTACGGCGGCGTCTCGTTCGACCTGTTCCACATGGGTTACCCGTACACCATGGAGCTCTCGAACCTGGCCAAGAACTTCCCCAACGTCTTCATCGACATGTGCTGGGGGCACATCATCAGCCCCGAGGCCGCCCGTCGGGCCTTGGCCGAATGGCTCGACGCGGTCCCCGCCAACAAGATCAGTGCCTTCGGTGGGGATTACTGCTTCGTCGATGGCGTCTATGGGCACCAGGAGCTTGCCCGCCGCAATGTCTCCCGCACCCTGGCCAACAAGGTCAACGACGGCGATTTCGACCTGGATCGGGCGCGGGAGATCGCGCAGTGGGTCTTCGTCGACAACCCGTGCCGGTTGTTCAAGCTCTAGAAAACGCAGACCCTGCAGCCATGGGACACGGCCTGCAGGGTCATCGGCGCGGTCAGATAGCGGAAATCAGGCCTTCCGCTTGGCAGACTTAGCCGCCTTGGTGACCCCAGCCACCCTAGCGACCTCAGCCACCCTAGCGACCTCAGCCACCCTGGCGACCTCAGCGACCCGGGCCATCTCAGTGACTTCGGCGCCGCGGCTGGCGACGCGGGCGGTGGCGGCCTTGGCGGCCTTCGGGACTTTGGCGGGGCGCTGCAGCAGGTCGCGCACGACGTCGAGGTCCATCTTGGCCACGTAGTCAGCCGGCATGCCCAGGCCGATCAGGCGTTTCCGCTGAGCGGCGACGCGCTGGCGCTTGGCCTTGCCACGCTTGATGGGGCGAACCAGGTTCTTGTTGCGGTAGGTACTGGTAGCCATCGTTCAACCCTCAGGTCATATGCCGACACGTACGAATCTTATGCATGCAGCCGCGCCTGAGCGGCAGTGGAACGTGTACTATAGACCGTCCCTAGCCGATGTCCAGCCGAACCGCCAGTGTGCCAGTGTGTCGTCCGCTGGAACCGTTGTCTTTCGCCAAGGCGCCGACAACGCGGCTCACGAGGCCGCTCGCTCTCCAGGGGCGGCCGGACAACGCACTAGCGGCGGTTCACTTCAGGGGCGTAGCCGTCCTCGGTACCGCCCTCGCAGTGGTAGGTGCCGCTGTTATAGAACTGGATGAGCCGGGTCAGTTCGGGGGAGAGTTGGATGATCCAGTCGGCGTTCTGGTCGGCCTGGTGCGGGCGGCCGGCGGTGTCGGCGGGATCGATTCCAGGCGGTCCGGGGGCGTAGCCGTCTTCGGTGTCGGGTTGGCAGTGGTAGCCGCCGCGGTTGTAGAACTGGATAAGCCGAGTCAGTTCGGGGGAGAGTTGGATGATCCAATCGCCATTCTGGTCGGCCTGGTGTGGCTGGCATCCGGTGGCGAGAACGGTCAGGTCGAAGGGTGGCAAGGAGGCGCTGGCGCCGGCGAGGTCAGTGACGCGGATGGCGATGCCGGTGTAGACCCCGGCGTCGGCTTGTTCCGGGGTGCCGGTGAGGGTGCCGTCGGCGGCAGCGAAAGCGGCCCAGGGTGGCCGGTTGGCGATGTTGAAGAGCAGTGCATCGCCCGGGTCGGGATCGGAAGCGGTTGGGGTGAAGGCATAGGGCGATCCCTCGTTGACGGCGGTGGGAGGGAGTCCGGCGATGGTGGGTGGATCGTTGACGTCGGTGACGGCCAGGGTGGCGGTGGCCAGGGCCAGGCTGAAGGCGGTGGTTCCCCCGTTGCTGCTGGTGTCAGCGATGGCGCCAGCCGTGCCACTGGTCTGATCCCACGCGCGGAAGGCCAGGGTCGCCGTCTGACCGTGGTTGCGGGCGAGGCGCGGCAGGAAGCGGAGTCCGGCCGAGTCTGGCAGCAGCAGGGCCGCGCCCTCGCTGACGGCACCGAGGCCAGTCCAGGCGCCGCCTTCGGGTTGCCACTGCCAGGTGCCATCGCCACTGACGGCCACAACGGCCACTCCTTCCAGCGCACCGACGTCGGGGTCGGTCAGCGGATCGGGCAGGAGCGGGTCCACGGCGAGGGCTGCGTCGATCAGGTCACCGGGCGGGTTGGTGTCGTCCTCGCTGATGGTGCCGAGGATCAGCAGGGCGGCAGGGTCGAGCACGGGAGCGCGGTTGTCGTAGACGGTGACGGTGGCGAAGGCGAAGTCGGCCAGGCGTTCCGCGACGTCCGGGAAGCCGTCGTGGTTCAGGTCGTTCATGACGGCGTTATCGGTGACGCGGAGGCCGACGTTGTAGGTTCCGGCTGCCGCGAAGCTGACCTGTGGGGTGGGGCCTGTTGCGTCGTCATAGAGGCCATCGCCATCGAGGTCCCAGTCCCAGGCGGTGATCAGGTCGGTGGGGTCGATATCGTGCGAACCGGCGCCATCGAGGGTGACCAGGGCAGCGGTTCTGGCGGTGTAGGGTCCGCCGGCGGCGGCCAGGGGCGGGTGGGGCGGCACGGCGATGATGAGGTAGACGGTATCGACGGCGGTGATGGCCGGGTCGTTGTTGTCGGTGACCCGCAGGCGGGCGGCGATCGAGACCGGCAGGGACGGGTAGTCTGCGGCTGCATAGGTGACCGTGACCGTCGGGTCGGTGGCGCTGCTGGTATCGTAGGTGCCGTCGCCATTGGTGTCCCACTCGTAGAGCACCAGGCGGCGGAAGGGGTCGCTGTGATAGGAGCGCGAGCCGTCGAGGGTGATGGGCTCATTGACCCCCCAGACGCGGTCTTCGCCGGCGTCGGGAACGGGCGGCTGCACGAACAGGGTCGGGCTGAGGATGAGCACGGACCAGGCTGTGGTGAGGTCAGGGTCAATGCTGCTGCTGTAGCTATCTTCCGGCCAGCCGCCATCGGCGGCCTGTTTGGCCATGACCCGGCGGGCCATGCCGACGGTGTCGTCCTTGTACCAGTCCAGGCCGGTTGCGGCGAGGCGTTCGAGCGGCCGTGGACGGGCGACACGCATGGCCTTGGCGAAGGCGAAGAAGCCGTAGGTCGAGTAGTGGCTCCCAGGCACCCAGTAGGAGGTCGAGTTCCAGTTGTTGGCGATGTAGTTCTCCGCGCTGGTCCAGCGCGGAT
Organism: uncultured Victivallales bacterium; assembly: GCA_903837355.1. Lineage (GTDB taxonomy): Bacteria > Verrucomicrobiota > Lentisphaeria > Oligosphaerales > JAFGRS01 > CAILUI01. The sequence continues at coordinate 60,817 of CAILUI010000260.1, read as the reverse complement.
CGCGGTCATCGAAGGGCGTTGTGGAGTCGTCGCTGGCCTTCCCGCCGATGAAGGCGATCTGGACCATGCCGGAGGGGGTCAGGTTGCGGGTGTTGCCTGGGGCGCTATAGCCGAAGCCGGTGCCGTCGTAGGTGTGGTCGAGCCAGGCATTGAGGCGGCGTTTGACCCAGTAGGGCACGTCGAGCTTGAGGACATCCTCCGCGGCCAGCATGCCAATGGCGGGCCACTGACTGCAGGAGTTGTCGCTGCCGCCATTGGAGCCGTAGCGCCAGCCACCGCCGGCAAGGCCGGTGGCGTCATCCTGTCCCCAGGCGCAGGCGTCGACGCAGTCGGTGAGCAGGTCGCGGGTGCTGCGGTGGACGACGCCGAGGGGGCCGGTAACGGCGCAGGTTAGCGGGCTGCCGGAGGCGACGAGGGCATCCATGATCATGCCCATTTCGTACGACTGTTGGCTGCCGGGACTGTAGCCGGTGCCAGTGCGGATGGTGAGGCCGAGGCCGTTGCGGTTGGTGTCGGGATCGCCGTGCGTTTGGGGGGCGATTCCCGTCGGGTTGAGGAAGTGGGGCAGGTAGTGCAGCGCGCGGGTCACGGTCTCGACATAGGGGTCAGCGCGGACGTCACGGTGTTCGAGGTGGCCGTTGACGAGGAAGGCCTGGACCGCCGAGGCGGTCGGCGCAGCCCTGTAGCCCGAAGCGTTGGTGCCGCGCAGCCAGTACCCCAGGTCGATGGCGGCATTGCCGTACGTTCCGACGGCGAACGCCTCCAGCGTCTGGCGCTTGTGGAGCCACCAGAGTCCGCTGTCGATGGCGATGTTGATATCGCTGTCTATGGTGCGTTGCCGGATGCGGAGCAGGTAGCGGTCGGTAGCGCTGCGGCCGTCGGCATCGGTGACCGTGAGGGTGGCGACGCAGGGCTGGCCATCGACGCCGGTGTAGGTGTGGCGGGCTTCGATGGCGCGGGGGGTGGCCACCGTGCCGGTGGCGGTGGCCGAGCCATCGCCGAAGTCCCAGACATAGGTCAGCGGCAGGTGCTTGGACCAGGCCACCGCCTTCAGGACCGCCTCCTTGCCGCTCCAGGTATCGTGGGGGACCTCGTCGTCGGCGACGAACTGCCAGGGCACGCAGGCGACGACCGGCGCCGGGCTGACGGTGACGGCGGCGGTGTCAGTGGACGTCTGGCCAGCGAAGTCCGTCACGGTGAGGGTTACGGTGTAGCTGCCGGCGGTGGCATAGCGGTGGTCGATCCAGGGGTTACGGGTGAGCTGGCTCTGGCCATCGCCGAAGCCCCAGTCATACCACTGGATGCCGTAGTCATCGACCGACGAGCGGGCATTGAGGCGGGTGGGGATGTCCTCGTTGGTGAGGTAGGGTCCACCGGCGTCGGCGATGGGGGCATTGCCGTTGACCACGCGGATGCTGACCGTGTCGGTGCTGGTCTGCAGGGCATGGTCCTGGACCGTGAGGGTGGCGGTGTAGGCGCCCGGGGTGTCGAAGGTGGCTTGGGTCTGGCGGACGGGATAGGGGCCGATGTCGGCCGCGGGCGGGCCGGACATGGCGGTGACGCCCCACTCGCCAGCGTTGGTGGCGGCGACCAGGCGGAACGGTCCGCTCACCAGCGTGGTGGCGGTGTAGAGCAGGGCCCAGGCGGTCTCGCTGGCCGGTTTCCACAGGAGACGTGCGCCACCGGCGGTCAGTTCGAGGCGCAGGTCGTAGGTGACGTCGTCACTGTAGGTTCCCACGACGCCCCTGGAGGCCCCACTGGCATACGCGGTGATCTGGTGACTGCTGTTGAGCGCGACGCCGTACTCAAGGCTCCCCGGCCCGGTGCTGTTCTGGCTATCCTGGAGGCCGCAGACGAGCGACCGGGAGGCCGAGGTGCCGCGCGGGGTGAAGGTGACGGTATAGACGTCGCCGGCCCGCCGGGGGAAGTTGTAGCGGGTCAGCAGCCGGCTGTTGTTGTAGGTAGTGCCGGCGGTCAGCACGGCTTGGCCATCGGCAAAGGAGGCGTGGACCGCGGTTCCCCAGACGCCGAGGTCGTAGGCGAGGGCGCCCTTGTCGAAGTCGACGTGGAACGGCTGCATGGGGAGGCTCCACGTGGTGGACATGAGGCCGAAGTCATCGCTGGAGTCGCGGGCGTCGAGGGTGGCGGGCATGCCGACCTCGACTGTTTGGTCAGCGCCCGCGTCGGCCGTGGGCAGCGCGTTCGCGGCGACCGTGATCTGGGTGGTCAGCGTGTGCGTCTGCTGGCCGTGGTCGGTCACCGTGAGGCTGACGATGTAGGCGCCACGGGCGGTGTAGCGGTGTACCGGGGACATGCCGCTGCCGGTGCCGCCATCGCCGAAGTTCCATGCGTAGGTCCACAGGCCAACGTCGTCGGTCGAGCCGCTGCCGTCGAAGCGTGCGGTCCACTCGCCCTGCCAGGCCTGGTGCTCGTCGATGTAGTAGGGTCCGCCGGGATCCGCCAGGGGCGGGTCGTTCTGCAGGATGTGTGCGGTGGTGGCCGCCGTGTGACTCTGGAAGGCATGGTCGCGAACGGTGAGGGTGACCGTGTAGAGGCCGGGCGCGGCATAGGTGTGGGTGGGCGCGGGGCCACTGCCGGAAGCGCCGTCGCCAAAGGTCCAGGCGTAGTCGCAGATGCCGTTATCGTCGCGTGAGCCGCTGCCATCGAAGGTCGCTGTCCATTGGCCGGCGCTGGCGGTTCTCTCGTCGAAGGCGTAGGGGCCACCCGGGGCGGCGACCGGCGGCGTTCCGGGGGTAGTGGTTACGGTGGTCGTTGCCGTGTGCGCCTGCAGGGCATGGTCGTAGACCGTGAGGGTGACGGTGTACGTACCGCCGGCGGCGTAGGTGTGCGTCGGCGCGGGGCCGCTGTCCTGCGAGCCATCGCCGAAGTCCCACTGGTACCAGGCCAGGCCGACATCGTCCGACGAGGCGGTGCCGTCGAAGGGGACCGTCCACTGGTTACAGGCGGCTCGGGACTCCTCTGGGGCGTAGGGTCCGCCGGGGCGAGCCACCGGCAGCGCGTTGCCGATCAGGCTTACCGTGGTGCTGTCGGTAGCCCTCTGGAGGACGCCGTCGGTCACGGTCAGGCCGAGCGGGTACGTGCCGCCGCGGTAGTAGACGGCCATCGGCCTGGCGCCCTCGAGCGGGTGCCCCGAGAGGGCAACGTCGTCGAGGTAGACGGTGCCTTCGTAAACGGTGAGGGAGAGGCGGAACGGCGAGGCAGCGCTGAGGGACGAGTCGTACAGCGGCGACCAGTCCGTGGTCCCGGTTCGCCGGTAGTAGTAGGCCGCGCCCCAGGGCTTGACGTCCAGACGGAGGTCGTAGTCCGTGTTTTCGAGGAAGGTGAAGGGGGTCGTCCGCTGGGTGCCGTCCTCATAGACGTAGAGTTTGCCGCTGTTGAAGGAGATGCCGTACAGGAAGGCGGCGGTGTTGTGGGTCGCGGCATCGTCCGGCTCAAGCCCCCAGGCCAGGTTGGGCACGGCCGCAGCCGAGGTACGAGTGACGCGAACGCGGGCGCGGAAACGGTCATCGGGGACCCTGGGGAAGGTCAGTTTGCTGACCAGGTAGCGCTGCCCCCAACTGCGGTTGCCGCGGACCACGCCCTCGCCGCCGGCCACCCAGACGTCAGTTGAGGTCAGCCAGACGTACGGATTGGGCATGAAGAAGTCGAAGCCCTCGGTGAAGGCACTGTGCGGGTCCCAGGCGAACTCCAGGGGTGTGACGCCATCATCGGTTGACCCGCTGCCGTCGAGGGGGACCGTGTAGGTGCCCCAGGTGGCATACTGCTCGCCGAAGGTGTACGGACCGCCGGCAACGGCGTCCGGCAGCGCGCCGAGCATTCTGACGACTGCGGTGGCGATAGCGCGGTAACCGGCGGTGTCGGTGACGGTCAAGCGGACGAGGTAGCGGCCTTCGCCGGCGGGGTAGGAATGCACCACGTCGATGCCGCTGCCGGTCGTGCCGTCGCCGAAGTCCCAGGCGTAGCTAACGAGGGTGCCAGCATCGGTCGAGGTGCTCGCGCTCAGGTTCACCGGCGTCGCGCTGGGGACCGCGGTCAGTGGCGGCGTGATCCGCGCAACCGGGTCGCTGGCCGAGCCCAGCGTCGGCGGCGCCGACAGGCCGTAGCAGGCGGAGCCGGTCACGGTGGCGTTGATCAGTACCGCAGAGCCGAAGGTGCCGTTGCCGTTGCCGGGGTAGAAGCTGACCTTTTTCTCGCCGGGCACGGCGACCACCAGGTCCTGGTTCCCGTCGCTGTTGAAGTCGAAGTTGTCGAGCGAGCAGGTCTGGTTGAGATCGAAGGCCAGGACGCCCGCGGCGTAGGTCCCGGCACCGGTTCCGGCGTAGAAGTAGACGGCTCCGCCGCTGCCCTCGCCGGCGATGATGTCGAGGTGTCCGTCGCGGTTGAAGTCGGCGGCGACGACGCCGTACGGTTCCGACCCGGGGTCAAGCGGGGACGCCGCCGCGGTGAAGGTCCCGGTGCCGTTGCCGATGTAGGTGGTGGTCTGGCCGGAGCTGTAGAGGCCGCGGACGAAATCCGGGTGTCCATCGTGGTTGACGTCGGCAGCGTCCAGGCCGCGGCCGTAGGTGCTGGTGGCGCCCAGAGTCAGGGTTGTGATGGTGAAGCCACCGCGCCCGTTGCCGAGGGCCACATGGGTGGCGCGGCCGTGGGTGTTGGCGATGAAATCCATGTTCCCGTCGTGGTTGAAATCCCCCGCGGCCATGTCCTCCAGGTAGCCACTGCCCGGCGCGCCGCTGCCGACGACGCCGAGATTGCGGAACTGGTTCGTGCCGTCGTTGAGGAAGAGGTAGTAGGTGTCGGCGGCGGCGGCCGGCGCGCCCGTGACGAAATCGAGCGTGCCATCGTTGTTGAAGTCGGCGCTGGCGACGCCGCGCAGATACGTGGCCATCCTCGAGACCTGCCGGAAGGCGGACCAGGTGCCATCGCCGTTGCTCTCGGCCACGTAGATACTGCCGCCGTCGTCAGTCACCACGATGAAGGGCTTCGGCACGACAACGGCCAGGGCATAGGTTTGCGTGTTGGTCAGACCGAGGCTGTCGAGCACGCGGACGGTTACCGTGTATTCGCCGCTGGCCGTCGGCGGCACGAGCCAGGTGACAGCGCCGGTGAGCGGGTCGAGGGCCATCCCGGCTGGCCCCGCGTCCAGCGCGAAGGTCAAAGTGTCGCCAAACTGGACGTCGGGGTCGTCGACCAGCACGGAGTAGCGGTAGGTCATGCCGAGGGCCACGGCGACGACCGGAGCGGAGACGATCTCGGGCGCGTGGTTGACCGGGCCGACCTGGACGATGAAGGTGTCCGTGTCCGTGTTGCCGTCGTTGTCGGTGACGGTGAGAGTGCCTTGGTAGATGCCGTCTGCGGGATAGGGGATATTGCCGGCCGGGCCGGTGGCCAGGCGGCCGTCGCCGAAGTCCCAGCGGTACTCGACGATGGTGCCGTCGTCGGTCGAGTCCAGGCCGCTCAACCAGATGGGCTGGTCTGCGGTGGTTTGAGCGTACTCGACGTTGACGCGGGCCACTGGCGTGCCGGCGGCAGCGAAGCGCAGGTTGTCGACGAAAGCTGCCGAGTCGACGCGGCCGTCGCCGACATCGTTGAGCCGCAGTTCGAGGGTGAAGCTGTCCGCGTTGCCGGCGCAGGCGGTGACATCGGCCTGGATCGAGAGGAGGCCCGTCTGCATCCGGTAGCCGGTCCAGGGCGCCGGTTGGAACAGCGCAAAGGTATCGAGGGTGGCGAGCGTTTGTTCGACGGCCGTGGCGTTGTGGCGCAGGACGATGGTGAGGGTGTCGTTGGTGTAGGCCGGGTCCGGCTCGTTGGTGAGGAAGCTGACGTCGGCGCGCAGGGTGGCGCTCGCCGCCGGCACGGTGAGGTTGGCGAGGCTCACGGTGGCGCCATGGGCGCTGCCGGGGGTTGCACCGGCATTGGGCGCTGTGGTCAGGAGCACCGCCTGGTGGCCGTGCGTGGGCCGCAGTATGCCGAGGGCGGTCACGACGCGCACGTTGCCGCTGGTGTTCATGCCGACCAGGCCGCTCTCAAAGCTGCCGTCCGCGGCGCCGAGGCTTTGCGCCCGCGCCGCGGGCAGGCCAGCCAGCGCGGCGAGCACGAGCCCTCTGCAGGCCACCGCGCTGGCCGCGGCCAGCGCGTTCCTGGCACCCCTTCGGCGAGGTATCCTGATCATACGCATGCTCCACGCCGCTTGCATTGGCACGCTGCGCTCTGCGCTGGACTGCGGGTTCGCGTCATGGGTTGCTGGTTTTCGGGAGGAAGCGCCATTCGCGCAGGGCGTACGAGGCGGTGAAGCTGACGGACCACGAGTTTCCCCACTCCAGGTCAGGCCCCGAGACCCCGGCGTTGCCATCCGAGTACGAGAACGAGCCGCCGATCGAGGCCCCGCCGCTGAGATTGACCCCGATGGTCCAGGCACCATTGTAGACGTCCCCGGCAGTAAAGGACGGGCCGGCGTTGACGCCCAGCGCGGCGCCCAGCGAGAGGCCCATGCTGACGAGGCCGGCACTGCTCGACATGCCGCCGGTAAACCCCACGGAGAGTCCGTCCAGGGTGGACGAGCTGTAGGCGTCGCGGGTCGTCATCAGCCCCATGCCCACGGAGAAGCCGGCGGTGGGCTTCCGCAGCCTCAGGAAGGGGTAGGCATTGACGACCGAATCCATCACGTCCTCGACCGTGGCGGCCGTCTCCTCGCTGTAGTCTGAGGGGGCTCCGGCCTCCGTGAACGCTCGGGCGAAGAGGGTGACCGGATCGCGAACCGCCATCATTCCGGTGAAGTAGTTGCCGCTGGTGAGGACGGCGGCATCGACGGTGCGGTGTTTGGTGGCGACCTTGAGTTCCCAGGGCAAGGCACGGGAGACGACGATCGAGCCGGCCCCTCGGGCCGTGAGCAGGTCCCAGGAGTACGAGGATCCCATCTGTAACCACGAGCCGCCGAAGCTGGGTTGATCGAGGGGGCGTTGCAGGTTCTCGATGCCGCTGTCGTCATTGATGCCATCATAGACGGCCCGGGAGCTGAAGGGGTGCCAGTCGGAGGAGATGAGTATGGCATTGGCCGTCGTGAGTATGCTCAGCACGCTCACTGCGGTCATCATACTGGACATGTCCCAGATCGCGCCGGTGTGATCGACGCGGGAGACCGGGCTGTTTTCGGCGTAGAGGTACGGGTGGTACGTCGCCGGGCGCGTGGGGCTGGTGCCGCCGGGGTCGTGCGCCAGGAAGCGGCCGGTGTTCGGGTCGTAGTAGCGCGCGCGCAGGTAGTAGAGGGCGGAGACGGGGTCCAGTTCGTCGCCCGTATAGAGGAACGGGTTGGCGGAGGTACCCTGCCGGGCGCTCAGCCTGCCGAAGGCGTCGTAGGTGTAGGTGTCAGTCACCGTCCCTGCGGTATCGGTCAGGCAGCGCACCGATTCGCCGGCGTCCTGGACGTAGTAGCGGTCGGTACCGCCGTGGCGGCGGATGGGTCCGTGTCCGTAGACATAGCCGGCAGTGAGGTTGCCGGCGCCGTCGAGTTCGGCGAGGACGCGCGGATAGGGGCCGTTGGTACTGACCACGTAGCGGCGCACGTCCGTTTCGTCCACGGCCAGGCCGAGGCGCTGGCCGCTGCTGTAGGTCATGTCCACGCGCCGGGTGGTCGGTCCGGTGCTTTCGGTGACGCCTGTGAGTTGGCCCCAGCCATTGTAGAGGTAGGTGAGGATGCGGCCATGTCCGTCATCCATGCCGGTGAGGTTGCCGTTTGCGTCGTAGGTGAACGAGGCGTCGCCGGCCCGCGTGAGTCGGTGGTTGGTGTCGTAGGTGTAGGAGGTGGTGCTGCCCGCGTCGGTGCGGGTGAGTCGGTTGCCCACCTCGTCGTAGGTGTAGGAGACGAGGCGGGGCGGCATGCCGGGGTCGGTCACCTGTTCGGCGGTCAGGCGATCCAGCGCATCGTACGTGTAGTGGACCTGACGGCCGTCAGCTTCGAGCACGCGGGTCACCCGCCCGCCCTCGTCGTAGGTGTAGGCGTAGGACGCCAGGACCGCGCCGCCCGGGGCGCGATACTCGACGAGCAGCGGGTGATCGCGCAGGTCGTAGGTAAAACCGCCGATGACACCGTTTGGCAGGGACACTCCCGCCAGCTTCCCCACGGCGTTATAGGTGTACTGCGTGAGACCGCCGTCGGGGTCCGTTACGGTCGTCATTCGGCCCTCGGCGTCGTAGGTGTACGCCACCCTGCCGGCCACCGACTCCAGCGTTGCGAGGCGACCGCCCCCATCATAGGTATAGGTGACGGCCTGACCGTCGGGGTTGGTTTCGCGCACCAGGCGGTCGGCGTTGTCATACTCGAAGGTTGCGGTTCCAGCCGCATCCGTGCTGGAACTGACGAGTCCACTGGCGAGAACTGTGAGGGCGGTAACCGAGCCGTCGCTGCAACGCATTTCGGCCAGGCCACCGACGGCGTGGTAGGCATAGGTGACGACACGGCCGGCGAAATCGGTGTGTGTGGCGGGTCGGCCACGCTCATCGTACGACCAGCTCTCGGACATGCCGAGGTCCAGGGTTCGGCGGGTCATCTGCCCGGCGTCGTTGTACTCACAGAGGGTGAGCTGTCCGGCCGCGTCGGTGATCGAGATCAGGTTGCCCACCTCGTCGTAGCCATAGGTGGTTGTTCCCCCCAGTGCATCGGTCACGCTGACGAGGCGGCCACGGACGTCGTAAGCGTAGGCGATGGTGCTGCCGTTGGGGGCCGTCGCGGCGACGGCTCGGCCATTGGCATCGTAGTCCACGTCCCACGTGGCACCATCGGGCAACTCCAGCCGCGTGACGCGTCCGGCGGCATCGCGCTGGTTGCGGGTGGTGCGTCCGGCGGCATCGGTTGCCGAGGCCAGATGGAACGCCCCGTCATAGACGAAATCGCTCCGCCGTCCGTCGGGCAGCGCGACGCCGGTAAGCTGGCCGGTCGCATTGTGGTCGAGGGCCACCGCCAGGCCGCTGGGGTAGGTGATCTGGCGGGTTCGTCCGGCGTCGTCGTAAGCCATCTGGACCGTTTCTCCAGACGGTCTGGTCAGCCGGGTCAGGGAGTCCCGCAGGTCGTAGGTGTACTGGGTGGTACGGCCGACTCGGTCAGTGGTGCGGCTGGGCACACCGGTCGGCGTGTAGCGCGTCACCCGGTTGCCGACTCCGGGGCGTTCCGAGATGATCTCGTCGGGCGCGCCGCGCCGCACCGAGGAGATCGGGGTACCCTCCGGTGTGATGATACTCTGGAGGCGGCCGGAGTCAGCATAGCGATACTGGTAGCGGCGGTTTCCTGGACGGGTGCGTGCCGTCGGCCGCTTCAGTCCATCATACTCGATGCCGGTTGTCACCGTGCTCTTCGTGCCGTTGGCGAGGGTGCGTTCCGTCGTCGTTCCGGTGAGGTCGCCGTTGGCGTTGTAGGTCAGATTCAGTTCATGGCCGCCGGGGAAGACGACTTGGGTCCGGTCTCCGTGGCTGTTGTACTGGTAGCGGGTGACATTGCCAAGTGCATCGGTGACTGCCGTCAGGTGGCCGTCAGCGTCGTAGGTCCAGGAGCGCGTGTTGCCCAAGGGGTCTTTGACCGCTGTGAGTTGCCCGTCGCGGTCGTAGAGCCACTCCTCGCGGTGGCCCAGGGGGTTGGTCACGGCACTGATCTGGCCATTGCCGTCATAGCCGAGCGCGAAGGTACCGCCATCCGGGGTTGTCAGGGTTGTCGCGCGACCGTTGGCGTCGCGGCCGTAGATCCAGGCATGGCCCATGGGGTCGGTCTCCTGGGTCAGTCGCCCGTCGGCATCGTAGGTGAAGGTGGCGGTGTTACCCAGGGGATCGGTCACGGAGGTCACGTTACCCAGGGCGTCGTACGCATACCGAGTAACCCGGCCGAGCGCGTCGCGGATGGTTTCCGTGCGGGCGGCCGGGTCGTGGTCGAGCTCGCTGCGGCCGGCTTCGGGGCTAGTGATCGCCACCAGCCGTCCCGCCGCGTCATACTGCTGCTGCAGGTCACGCTGACCGGTCGGTCCGATGAGATCGAGCAGGTTGTGTTGGGAGTCGTAGATGAAACGGGTCACCCGGCCGAGCGGATCGGTGTAGGCCACCAGGTCACCATAGGCGTCGTACTCGTAGCCCAACGTGTTTCCGAGCGGGTCCGTGATCGTCGTGATGCGTCCCTGCGCATCGCGGGTGAACTGGACGCTGCGGCCGCAGGAGTGCGTAACGCCGGTGGGGCCAATGGTCAAGGTGTTTCCGCGCGGGTCGCGGACGGACTCCACCCCCGTTGCTTTATGGATAACGTAGGTGTAGCCGTGCCGCGTGGTCAGCCGATACCGTTGGGGGTCGTAGAGTCCGGCGAAGCCCCATTTCTCCAACTGGACTTGTCCGGGGCCCGGGGTGACGGTGACGAGGTTGTCCCCGACGGCCGCCAGGGTTGAGCGGCTGGCAGCTTCGGCCAGGAACGACACCGTCACGTCCCAGGAAGTGCCCCACAGGTTACTCAGCGGGGTGGCGTTGAGGCGGAAGGTCTCGACCGAGTCGTCGGGATAGCGGACCACGACATAGTGCGGCTCATCCTCGTTCAGTCTGTAGATCGTGAAGGCGCCGCCCGTCACGGACATCGACCAGCCGGTTCCCAGCGGAGCGCTCTCGTGGATGTGGAAGTCATTCAGGCCCATGGCCCAGCCGATGCCGAAATCGCCCTTGCGCTTGTTCTGGCTGTCGTACGAGCGGATGATGCAGAGGTCGACGCCGACGCCGGCGATATTGAGGTCCACGAAGCGCAGCCGTGCAAGCCCTGGTTTCAACGGGCCGACGGCCAGTATCCGCCGGACGCTGGAGCTAAGGTTGCCGCTGGTGTCCTCGACGGTCAGACGCACATCGTAACTGCCGTTGCGGAGCCGGGAGGTGTCCAGCGTGCCCAGGACTCCGGCGCTGACCGGAGTGGTACCGCTGGCGAACGGGATGCTGTTGCTGTCCCCGCTGGCGGCATGGGCGAGGGTGTAGCGCATGAAGTTGGCATCGGTGGCGGTGCCGACGATCTGGACCTGTTCGCTGACCTCACTGAGGCTTGTGGGGGTGGTGATCTCTGCCACTGGGGGCGTGGTGTCACCGGGCGTCAGGAACCGGATCTGGGTCGTGGCGTAGCCCTGGTTGCCGGCGGCGTCCATGGCCGTGGCCTCGGCGAGGAAGACGCCCGGCAGTGCCGAGGTGTAGCCGGCGGTACCGTTCGGGGCCAGCGTGACGGGGACGCCGCCGACCACCAGCCGTTGGTAGACGATCGGCGAGTCGTCGGTCGCGGCCACGGTAAGCGTGACCGTAGCGCCCGGCGCAGCGCTGACCGGAGTGGCGGTCACGGTGACCACGGGCCGCAGGTAGTCGCTGATGGTCTCCGCCACGGTGAAGCTGGCGCTGCTGGCGCCGGCCTCACCCAGCGGGTCGGTGGCGGTGAAGGTCAGGGTCTCGGTGACGCGGGCGTCTGCCGGGTAGGAGAGGTGCGCCACCCGTTCGGCATCGATGTTGACCTGCAGCACCGTGCTGCCGGTGACCTGCCAGGCGATTTCGGCGTCGGCGTGGTCCGGGTCGGCGACGTAGTCGTCGAGGCGGATGGCAGCGAACGGCATCGGGGCCTGCGCCACCTGGCCGGGGATCGCCGCAACCAGGGGCGGCCGGCTGCGCACGGTTACCTGCGCGGTGTCGAGGCCCGTTGCCTGGCCGTCGTTGACGCGCACCGTCACGGCAAAGGTGCCGAACTGGTCATACCCATGGTTGAGGCCGAAGGTTTTGTCTCCGGCCAATGCCAGTGGCTGCTCGCCAGAGCCGTCACCGTAGTCGACGGTGGCTGTCCACGGACCCGCACCTGGATCCGCGAAGGCCCCGGCGCTGCTGAACGTCTGACCCCTGAAGACGTTGCCGTTGGGGCCGGCGTTGACCACGGGCACGAGGTTGGCCACGGCGCTGAAGTGCGCCGTGTGCACGGCGCTATCGTGGCCCAGGGCGTCGCGGGCGCTGGCCTGGACCACGTACGGGCCGGCCGTGACAGGCGTGTACTGAGCCGTGCCACCGACCAGCGCCAGGGGGGCTCCGTTCACGAGGAGCGTGGTTGCCGCAATGCCATTCTCAGCAAAGGTCTGGAGGGCGATGTTCACCGGGCTGCCGACTTCGACGACGGCTGGAACGACGGTCAGCCGCGCGCGCGGTGCGGCCAGCGCATTCAGCCAAAGGCGGTTTTGTGCCTGCGGGCGGGCCAGGATCAGATCGGGATCGAGGTCGCCATCGAGGTCAGCGGCGGTGGCACCGTAGGTGCGCTCCTCGTCGGCCGGAAGGCCTGTGGGTGTGGCGTCCGTGAACTGGCCGGCTCCGTCGTTCAGCAGCAGCCGGTTCTGGCCCGGTCCGACCAGGAGGAGGTCGGTGTCGTCGTCCACGTCGGCGTCGACGGGGATGGCCTGGATCGGGAAGGCGACGAGGGCTGGCAGGCGGCCTGGGCTTTCGTCGATGAAACCCCCGGTGCCGTGGTTGCTGAGCAGGCGGGCGCCGTCGGGGCCTTCTGCAAGGATGAGGTCCAGGTCGCCATCGCCATCGAGGTCAGCGCTAGCGGCGTGCAGGGTGCTGCGCGCGATCTGGGGCAGGGCCGTTGCCGTAGTATCGCTGAAGACGCCGACGCCGTTGTTGCTGTAGAGGCGGCTCTGGCCGCGCTCAACGCCGATGAACAGGTCCAGGTCATCGTCGCCGTCGGCATCGAAGAGCGCGGCGGTTGTGTGGCGCTCGCTGTCGGCTGGCAAGCGCGCGCGAGTCTCGTCGCTGAAGTTGCCAGCCGTGTTGATGAAGACCCGGTTGGCCCCGCCGCGCACTACGCTCACCAGGTCTGGGTCGCCGTCGCCGTCCAGGTCGCCGACGGCCAGGGCCACCGTCTGTAGCGCCGTGGCTGGCAGCCGGGCGGCGGAGACGTCGAGGAAAGCGCCGGTTCCGCTGTTTATCAGCAGTCGGTCACGACCGTGGAAACTGGCCAGGAAGAGGTCCGGATCGCCGTCGGCATCGACATCGGCGAAGGCGGCGGCGAGGATCGTGTCGCCACCCGGGGGGAGGCTTGTGGCGGTGCCGTCGGCGAACGTCCCGTGGCCGTCGTTGAGCAGCAGCCGGCACTGGCCAGCAGCGGCGACGAGCAGATCGAGATCGCCGTCGTCGTCGACGTCCGCGGCAGCCACCCGGTAGGAGGTGTCGATGCGGGCCGGCAGGTGGGCTGCCGTCGCGTCGATGTAGGGCTGCCCGCCGAGGCTCTGCACCAGCACCGCAGTGGCCAGCAGGATCGCGCCCCAGAGGGACGCCAACCGTGATGGATCGGAAGAGACCACCGCAGGGATGTCAACGTGTGACATGGGCGCCGTTCCTCCGCTGACGCTGAGCCCGCGCGAAGCCATCGCACCTCCCGTTGCGGACTGCGCGCTGTCGCGGCGGTTTGCGCGCGGTCACCGCGGGAGGCTCCTCCACCGGCATATAGGGTACAATACCCCGCCAGGTGTTGGCAATGCAACAGGTGTCGGTGCGACAGTGCGGGAAGGGGGACGGCAGGCGCTGGGCTGTTCCCCTTCTCTGGCCTCTGGGCGGCGGCTCGCCGCGCGCGTCCTGCTGCGCCGAGGATTCGCCCTTCAGTCCCCGCGGGGCGCAGTGTCGTCAGAGCGAGACATCGGATCGCCGCTGGAGCGCGAGCGTCCACGGGTGCTCTGCACCCCGCGAGCTCTTGTTTCACAGGGTCCCCGGCAGGCATCACAGAGGGGCTATTACCGGTGTTCCGCTTCGGGGGCGTAGCCGTCCTCGGTACCGCCCTCGCAGTGGTAGGAGCCGCTGTTATAGAACTGGATGAGCCGGGTCAGTTCGGGGGAGAGTTGGATGGTCCAGTCGGCGTTCTGATCGGCCTGGTGCGGGCGGCAGGCGGTGTCGGCGGGATCGATTCCAGGCGGTCCGGGGGCGTAGCCATCTTCGGTGCCGGGTTGGCAGTGGTAGCCGCCGCGGTTGTAGAACTGGATAAGCCGAGTCAGTTCGGGTGAGAGCTGGATGATCCAATCGCCATTCTGGTCGGCCTGGTGCGGGCGGCAGACGATGGCGACCACGGTAAGGTCGATGGTCGCGGCGGCGCTGTCGACGGTGCCGTCGTTGGCGCTGAAGGTGAAGCGGTCGGGGCCGGCGTAGTTCGGCGTCGGTGTATAGACGAGGTCGGGGACGGTGCCGGACAGGGTGCCGTGGGCGGGCGGGTCGACCACGGTGAAGCTGAGCGGGTCGCCGTCCGGGTCGCTGCCGCCGAGGGTGAGGGGCAAGGGCGTGTCCTGCGGCGTCGCCAGCGTCTGGGGGGTGGCGGTCGGCGGCTGGTTGACCAAGCGGACGGTCACCCGGACCTGGATGTCGGCGGCGGCTCCCGCCGCATCATGGACGCGGACGGTAAGCAGCTCCTCGCCATGCCAGCCGGCCGGGGGCTCGTAGGTGAAGACGGCGGGCGCGGCGCCCACTCCGGAGACGGTGGCCCAGCCGGCCGGCGGCACGGTGGTCCAGGTCAGCACCTCGCCGAGGTCGGGATCGGTCGCGGCCAGTGGGGGCGCCTGCCAGGGGGTGGGCGCCCCACCCTCATCCATGACCACCTCGAGCAGTTCGGTGCCCTGGACGATGACGGGAGGGTCGTTGACGTCAGCGACCGGGCACAGCGCCACGTCGGTGTCGAGGCTGAAGGCGCTGCCGTTGCCGGTGGCGGCGCTCGAGTCCGCGTTGGTCTGTCCGGCGTAGCCGCTGCGGCGGTCCCAGGCGCGGAAGGTCAGGGTCGCCGCGTAGCCGCCGTTGTTGTAGGCAGGGTCTGGCAGGTAGCGGATGACGGCGCTGTCGGTAAGGAGCAGGGCCGCGTGGGGCTCGACGGCGGGCAGGTCACGCCAGGGCTGTGCCGCGTCGGGACGGTACTGCCAGCGCCCGGCATGGGGCGCGGTGGCACCTTCGAGGGCAATGCCCTCCGGGTCGCCATCGGCATCGGTGATGGGATCGGGAACACCCGTTGGATCGGCGGCCAGCAGAGCGGCGATGCGAGTTCCGGGCGGGTCGGTATCGTCCTCGGTGACCCCGGTCAGGGTCAGGGTGGCGGCGGGATTAAGCACGGGGGCGGTGTTGGTGGAGACGTTGACGACCGCGAAGCCCTCCCCGGCCAAGGGCGTGCCGCCGTTGCCGACGCCGTTGTCCAGGACCCGCAGGCCGACCACGTAGAGCCCCGGGGCGGGGAACGTGGCCAGGGCTGCCGGGCCGCTGCCGTCGTCGTAGGCGCCGTCGTTGTCCACGTCCCAGGCGTAGGCCGTGATGGTGTCGGCGGGATCGATATCGAAGGAGTGCGAGCCGTCGAGGGTCACAGGTGCGCCGACGCAGGCGGGGAGCTCGGCGGCGGCGCCATCGCCGATGACGGCGACGGGCGGGTGCGGGAGGTCGGTGAGGCGGATGATGGTCGACGCGCGGTCGGTGAGCTCGGGCACATTCGAATCGCGGACATAGAGGACTGGGCGGACTTCGTAGGGGAGCCCGGAGGCGGGGAAGGTGCGGCCAGCAGAGGCGAGGATGGAGCCGTTAACCACGATGCCCTCGGTACGGAAGGAGACGGTGATGGCGGGGTTGGGTGAGGAGGTCTCGACGCGGCCGTCGCCATCCACGTCCCACTCGTAGAGGACGATGTGCTGGAAGGGGTCCATATGGTAGGAGCGCGAGCCGTCGAGCACCAGGTCGGGGTACTGCGGGCCGACGCCCCAGGTGCGGCTGGGGCCGGCATCGGCCACGGGGGCCTGCAGGAAGAGCGAGGGGCTGAGCATGAGCAGGTTCCAGGCGGCCGTGAGGTGCTCTTTGGCGCCCGAGCCGAAGGTCTCGGGTCCGGCGGCGTCAATGCCCCAACCGCCATCGGCGTGCTGCTGGGCGGCGATGCGGCGGGCGAAGCCGGTCGTGTCGTCCCAGAACCAGTCCAGGCCGGTGGCCCGGAGGTTGGTGACCGGGCCCGGGACGGCCATGCGCATGGCCTTGAAGAAGCCGTAGTAGCCATAGGTCGAGTAAGGGCACTCCGGGTCTGTGGTCCGGTACCAGGTCGCGCGGTCGCTCCAGCGGGCGGCGATGTAGTCTTCGTTGAAGGCCAGCAGGGGATCGCGGTCGTCGGTGGGGGTGGCGGGGTCGTCGCGGCCGACGGCGCCGACGAAGGCGAGTTGCATCATGGCCGAAGGGCCCAGACGGGGACTGAAACCTGAGCTGCCGCCGAGGTAGCCGAAGAAGCCATTGCGGTTGGAGTAGTCGAGCCAGGTACGGAGGCGGGCACGGACCCAGTCGGGGGTGCGGATACCGAGGAGTTTCTCGGCGGGCCAGAGTCCGAGCACGGGCCACTGGGCGGCGGAGTTGTCCTGGTCTTGCGAGTTCCAGCCGTAGCGCCAGGCGCCGCCCTTGGCGCTGGTGTCGTCGGTCTGGCCCCAGAAGATGGTGTCGGCGAGGTCGCGAAGCACCCCTTTCCACTGCCGGTAACCCACGCCTGCAGCCCCGATGGGCGCATGCGCGGCCGGCAGGCCCAAGGCGACGAGCGAGTCCATGACGGGACCGAGTTCATAGCCCACGCTGGCATTGGGCAGGTTCACGCCGACGCCGTTGCCGTTGGTGTCAGGGTCGCCGTAGGCCTGGGGGCTCAACCCGATGGTCTCCATCTCGGTGCAGGTTTTCAGGAGCACGCGCCAGGCGTTGTCGACGTAGGGATCGCGGCGCGGGTCGGCGGAGGGCAAGTGGCCGTTGACCAGGAAGACCTGGCCGGGAGACGCGGCCTTGGAGCCACCGGCGCCATTGCCATCACTGTAGTCGCCTATCGGCACGATCCAGTTGCCCCAGGTGCCTTTGGCGAGGGTACCGCGGGTCATTCTGCGATGCAGGTACCACATGCCCTCATCGAGGGCGAGGTTGGCGTCGACCTCGATGACGGGAGTGCGGATGCGCATCAGGTAGCGGTCCATGGCGGTGTTGCCGTCGGCGTCGGTGACGGTGAGGGTGGCGATGACGGGGATGCCTTCGGCAGCGGTGTAGGTGTGCCTGGCCTGGACGGCATAGAGCTCGGCGGCGGTGGCGAGGGTGCCGTTCGCGGGCGCGCTGCCGTCGCCGAAGTCCCAGGTGTAGGCGAGCGGCAGGCGCTTGGACCAGGTCATCGCCTTGAGGGTCGTTTCGCGACCGCTACGGATGTCGTGCGGCAGCTCGATGCCGCCGCGGAAGGCCCAGGGCACGCAGGCGACATGGGGTCCGGGTGCGACGCTGACGGGGGTGCTTGTGCTGGCGGACTGACCGGCGTAGTCGAGGACGGTCAGCGTCAGGGTGTAGTCGCCGGCGGCGGCATAGGCATGGTGCATCCAGGGGTCGGCGGTGACGGCCGAGTCGCCGTCGCCGAAATCCCAGTAGTACCATTCGATGGCGTAGTCATCACTGGCGGCCGCGGCATCGAGGCGGGTGGGGGTGACCTCGGTGGTTTGGTAGGGGCCGCCGACGCGGGCGACCGGGGGCTGTCCGACCACGACGGTGACGGTGGTCTGCGCCGTCGCGCTCTGGCCGGCATGGTCGGTGACGGTGACCTGGGGGTGGTAGACGCCGGGGCGCGCGTAGCGGTGCTCGAAGGCGGGGTTGTCCGCGAGCGGCCCCAGGTTGCGCGGCAGGGGCACCATCTGGCCGTTGCGGATGACGCGCCGCAGGAGCGCCTGCGGCGAGCCGGTAGAGTTGGTTGAGGCGGCCAGGAAGAATCCGCGGTCGAGGGGCGGGTTGTAGGTGGAGGCGCGCAGGAGGGTCCAGGCGTTCTGGCCAAGGCCGCGGTACTCGAAGCGGGCGCCGGTGGTGGTCCGCGTGATGCGTACCTCGAGGAGCGGCAGTGCGGAGACATCCACGCGCAGCGTGCTGTACCAATGGGTACCATTTTCGATATAGGTCAGGGAGTTATCGTTAAGGAAGAAGCCAAGAGCGTAGTCGTCGTCCGTGGTGGACGGCGCGTCGTCGGTCGCCAGGCCGATGAAGTAGGACGGGCGGTTGGCCTGGCGCTGGAGGGTGAACTCGACCGTGTCTCCGGGCACGAAGGTCACCGGGTCGCGGACGGCGACCGCGAGGCCGGCCTGCACCAGCAGTCCGTCCGGGAGGGCTGCGAGGGTGTCGACTTTGGCACGCCAGAGCGGCGTCTCGCCGGGCTGCCACTGCCAGGTCCAGATGCCGTAGTCGTCGGTCGAGGCGCTGGCATCGAGAGTGAGCGGCATGCCGACCTCGACGGTCCGGGGAGTCCCGGCGTTGGCGACCGGCGGTTCATTGCCGTGGACGCGGACAGTAGTCTCCGTGGCGTGCGTCTGGCCGGCGTGGTCGGTGACGGTGAGGACGGTGGACTGGACCCCGGCCTCGGCGAAGACCATCTCCACGGTGGGGCCATCGAGGGTCACCGGGCCGACGCCACTGCCGACGATACGGCCATCGAGGCCGTAGGGACCCTCGTCCGCGAGGCTGCCATCGGTGAAGTTCCACAGTCCGGCCAGGTCGGGCTCGGCCGGGGAGATGCCGTGGGCGAGGCGTTCCTGGATCTCGCTCTGGGTCAGGGCGCGGCTCCAGACGGCCAGGCGGTCGATATCGCCGCCGATCTGGGTGGTCCCATCGTAGAGGTTACCGAGGATGAGCTCGCTGGCGGAGGCCGGCACAGATACGCCGGCCTGGCTGGCCGCCAGGCGGCCGTCGATGACGATGCCCGTGGTGGAGCCGTTAGCACAGGTGAACGCGATGTCCGTCCAGCGGCCGACGGGGAGCACGGTGTTGGCGGCATTGCTCAAGTTGGAGGCGGTGAAGAAATAGAAGGTGGAGGTTGAGTCCCCCCAGTTCTCCACGCTAAAGCCGTTGCGGGAGCTGTCGGTGTACTTAGCCACGATGGCATCATCGGCGGTGACGGCATCGAGGCGCAGGCGGAGCAGGACGGTGATGGCCCCGGTGCGCAGGGCGGCGTGGTCAGGGAAGAGGACGGCGCCGGTGCCATCGCCGGCGAAGCGGATGGCGTCGCTGTCCGGGAACGACCAGCGGTACTGCCAGAGGCCGCGGTCGTCGGCCGAGGCCGTGCCGTCGAGAGGGACAGACCACTGGCCGCGGTAGGCGTAGGCCTCGCCGAAGTCGTAGGGGCCGCCGGGGTCAGCCGTGGGGCGATCGTTCACCGTGATGGTGACGGTGGTGGCGGCGGTGCTGGTCTGGTCGGCGTGGTCGGTGACGGTGAGGGACACGCCGTACACGCCGGGGACCGTATAGGCGTGTTGGACGGTCGCACCGCTGGCCAGGGTGCCGTCGCCGAAATCCCAGCGGTAGGTGGCGATGCCGCGGTCGTCGGTCGAGCCGCTGCCGTTGAGGGTGACGGTCCAGACGCCTTGGCTGGCGACCTCTTCGCCAGCGACGTAGGGGCCGCCGGGGTTGGCGACCGGAGGCGACCCGGCATCGAGACGGATGGTTGCCTGGTCCGTAGCGCTCTGGCCGAAGGCGTCGGTGACGGTCAGGTCGACGGCGTAGGTGCCGGGGCCCGCGAAGCTGAGGGCGGGGGCCATGCCGCTGCAGGTTTGGTTGGGGACCGAGAGTGAATCGAGCAGTAGGGCGCCCTGGTTGGCGGAGACCATCAGCGCGGCCGTCTGCCAGGTGCCCGTGGTGGATTCGGCCAGGAGCCGCCAGGAGGCGGTGCCGGTCTCGCGCAGCCAGAGTTCGAAGCCGGCGGCGCGGAAGACGAAACGCAGGTCGTAATCAGTGTCGAGGGACAGCGCGTTGGTGAGCCAGCGGTCGGCAAGGCCCGCTTCACGGACGATCAGGCGGCGGTTGGAGCTGTTCAGGGTGTCGAGGCGGAACTCGGTCAGGTAGGCGCCCGACACGAGATCGTAGAAGCCGAAGGCCCCGAGGGCTTGGCCATCCTCGGTAACCGGATCCAGGCGGACCGCCAGGTCGATAGCGGCCCCCGGGGTGCGGCCGAGGCTGCGTTTGGCGCGCAGTTGGCGGCTGGTCCAGTTGCCGACGCCGGTGAGCACCGCCCGTCCGGCAGTCAGGCTAGCGCCCACGTTGCGCCAGCGCGCCGGGTCGAACTCGGAGCCGGCGAACGCCTCGTAGAAGCCCCCGCCGAGGTCCCAGAGGTAAGACAAGGAGGTGGCCGGGCCATCATCGCTGCTGCCGGAGGCATCGAGGGAGAGGGTGTAGACGCCGAACTGGGCGGCAGTCTCGCCGCGGATGTAGGGTCCGCCGGCCTCGGCGACGGGGGGAGCGCCGCGCTGATAGACGTAGGTGCCGGTACGTGCGACGCGGCCCTGATCGTCGGTAACGGCCAGACGGACGAGGAAGACGCCCTCCTGCTCAGGGAAGGCATGGCTTACGCTCGGACCGGTGGCGGTGGAGCCATCGCTGAAGGTCCACGCGTAGGCGACGAGGGTGGCGCCGGTGGTGGCGGTTGAGGTCGAGGCGTCGAAGCTGACCGGCGTGCCGGCGGCCACGGTGGGGTTGGTCGGACTGATGCGGGCGACGGGCCAGCCGTCCGGGAAGGGAGCCGGGGGCGCGGCCAGGCCCGTCCAGGTACCGCTCGGCGTCGTGTGCAGGACGACGGCGGTGGCGAAGGTCCCGTCGCCGTTGCCGGGGTAGCAGAGCAGATCGCGGCCGCCGCCGAACATCCGGGTGCAGAGGAGATCCTGGTTGCCATCGCCGTTGAAGTCGCCGTTGTCGATGCCGGCGTAGTAGCCGATGGCGTGGGTGAAGGTCAGGTCGGTGGGCGGGTTGAAGGTCCCATCGCCGTTGCCGGTGAGCAGGCGTGTGCTGTTGCTGATCCGGCCCCCGATGAGCAGGTCGATGCGGCCATCGTTGGTGAAGTCGGCCGTGGTCACGCGCTCATCACTCTCGCGCTTGGGGCTCACCAGCGTTGCGGCCTGGAAATCGCCCGCGCCATGGTTGAGGGCGACGTAGGTGCCTTTGTTGGAGTACAGGCTGTACGAGACGATCAGGTCCGGCCGGCCGTCGCCGTTGAGATCGGCTGCGTCCATCCCGTAGGCCGACCCTGAAGAGACCACACTGAAGGCAGTGCTGGTGGCCGCGGTGTACCCCATACCGTCGCTGAGGGCCAGATAGATGACATTGGGTACGTTGGTGCCGACGGCGACGTCCGGGCGCCCGTCGGCGTTGAAGTCGGCGACCGTGAGGAACGTGGGAGTCCTGCCGCCCGGGACGGCGGCCAGGGTCTGTGGCAACCCGAAGCCGTTGGCCCCGTCGTTGACCAGCAGCCAGAGGGTACAGCCGTTCTGGCTGCCGCCGAGCACCAGGTCGGGATAGCCGTCGCCGTTGACGTCACCGCTGCCGAGGGCGCTGTGGACGGGATCGAAATCGCCGACGAGTTGGCGTGGCTGCCAGATGCCGCCCGGGGCGTAGGGGACGATCAGGGTCTGGTCTGCCGACTCGCCGGTGGCGGCCACGAAGGGCAGCAGGGCTTCGAGGCGCAGGGTGAAGGACTGGGTACCGACCAGGCCGGCCGCATCGGTGACGCGGATGACGACGGGGTTCGCAACCACGGCGTCGGCCGGCGGCGTCCAGAGCACGAGGCCGCTGACGGGGTCGATACTCATGCCCTCGGGGGCGGTCTGGAGAGCGAAGGTGAGGGTGTCGCCGTAGGGCAGATCGGGGTCGGTGGCGCGCACTGGGTAGGCATAGGCAGTGCCGGGATCGAGGCGCCGCACGGCGGTGGAGACGATCGTCGGGGGGCGATTCGGGTTGCCGACCCAGACTCCGAAGAGGGCCGTATCGCTGCGGCTGGCGGCGTCGGTGACGGTCAGCCGGCCCTGGAAAAAGCCCTCGCTCAGGTACACGTGGGTGACCTCCGGGCCGTCGCCGAAGGTCCCGTCGCCGAAGTCCCACTGCCAGGAGACCAGGTGGTCGGCGCCGGCGCTCGAGGCGGCGCCGGAGAAGGGCAGCGGCGAGAGCACGGGGGCCAGCGCGGCTGCCGGCGTTACGCGGGCGATGGGGAGGGCGGTGGCCGTGAAACGCAGGTCGTCGATCAGCAGGGCGGAGTCGGCCCGGCCGTCGGCATCGTCGGTGACCACGAGGCGGAGGGTGAAGGGGTGGCTCAGGTCCAGGATGCGCGTCAGATCGACGGCGCCGTTCTGGAAGCCGGTCTGCCGGTGCCAGCCGCTCCACGGCACGGCGGCGAGGTCGTCCCAGGTGTCGAAGGTGGCCAGCACGGTCTCGAGTCCTGTGACCTCGTCGGTGAGGCTGAGCGTGGCCGCGTCTTCGGCGCGGCTCGGGGCGGGTTCAGCCGTGAGGAAGTTGGCGCTGAAGCGCAGCACGGGTGCCGCCGCGGTGGCGACTATGCCGGTGACGGTCAGGGAGGCCATACCGGCATCGCCGGGCCGACTGCCGGCCGCGGGTCCGGTGTCGAGGCACAGCGCTCGGCTGCCCTGCGGGGGGACCAGGGTGCCGTGGGCCTCGACCAGGGCAACGTTGCCGACGGTCGTGCCCGCCGTGAGGCCGCTCTCGAAGCTGCCGTCGAGTCCAGCGAGCCAGGCGGGGTCGGCGGCGCGGCAGACGGCGAAGGCGCCGAGGCATAGCGCCGCGACCGCCGTCATCAGGCTGGGCCGCACGTGTGGTGTGGGTTCCTTCATGGACCGTCGTTCCCCAACCTGGGCCGCACCGGCTACCCCGCCGCGGCGGGACCGGGAACCAGGCCGATCGACTCACTCTTCCGGGCTGCCCCCTGCAGGCATGCCTTCGGTAGCGTGGATGAGTGCGCGACAAGCATCCACATACTTGTAGATGGCGTTTTCCCAGGCCGAGGTACTCAAGCCTTGGACCTCACCCTGGAGATCCTGACTGGTGTCATTGGTGGCTTTGATGAGATGGCTTTGCGACTTGCTGAAGCCGAACTTCAGGGCCTTGAGGCTGGCCTTTTGCGCCTCGCCGGCGCTCTTGAGGCCAGGCCGCGCGCCCGAGATCAGGCCCGACCCGGTGACGGCCTTGCCGAGTCCCACGAAGGTATTGGTCAGGCTGAGGACCGTGTTCGACAGACTGATGAGATCCGAGGCCACGGCGATCAGCAGATTGCCCTTCTGGTACATGTCGAGGGCCTGGCCGATGATCTCGGCATTGCCGGTCGTGCTGATGATCCCCATGGCCCCGTAGCGCAGGGCGAAGCCGGGGCCCATGACTTCGCGGATGATGCGGCTGGCGAGGATCGCAAAGGTCATATGGCTGATGGCCATGTTGGCGAGCACGCTGGAGGCGGACATGCCGGCCATCAGACTGCCCATGGAGAACTGGCCGGTGGGATCGAAGGCGTTGACCGGGTTGTTGAGGGCGTACTGGTAGGGGTGGCGGGTGGCAGGAGCCGTGAGGCTCCCCAGCAGCGGGTCGCGCCCGAGGAAGGCACCGCTGCCGGGGTCGAGCCAGCGGGCGCGCAGGTAATCCAGGCCGCTGTCCGGATCGCGCCACTGGCCGGCGTAGAGCAGCGGGCAGGCACTGGGGCCGCTGGCGCCGGTTGCGACACCGAAGGCGGTGAAGTCGAAGGAGTCCGTCGGCGCCCCGGCGGCGTTGGTCAGATAGCGGGTCGACAGCGTCGCGTCCGCGTGCAGGGCGACGCTGCCGGCGGCGGTTGTCTGTGCGACTGGGCCAAGGCCATAGAGGAACGCGGTTCGGGGCGTGCCCGCGGCGTCGGTGGTGCAGAGGACCTGGGGCAGGGCGCGCGCCGAGTCATAGAGGTAGCGCTCGCTGAGGCTGCCATTGACGGACTTGGCCACCCGCAAGCCCTGGGCATCATAGACATACGATGCTTCGCGCGCACCCGCGGCCACCGTGCGCAGCCGCCCGAAGGCGTCCCACTGGTAGGTGGTCGTGCCGGCGGCGCCCGCCGCCTGCAGGCGTTGGCCGGCGGCGTTGTAGGTGTAGGTGGTGGCGCCATCGCTCAGCAAGCGGTCGTTGGCGTCGTAGGTGTAAGCGAGCGTGCCGGCGAGTGAGTCGGCGCACTGGGTCCGGTTACCGACGGCATCGTAGGCGTAGGCGATGGTGCGAAGGCCGGCGCCGGTGCTGATGCGTTCCTCGGTCAGGCGCCCGAGCGGGTCGTAGTCATAGGCGACGCTGCGGTCGCTGTGGCTCTCGGTGACCCCGGCCCGGAAGCCGGTGGCGGTGAAGGTGTAGTCGAAGGCGGCGAGGGTCTGGGCGCCCGGGCCACGGTCGACGATGCGGGCGATGCGGTTGAGGCGGTCGAAGGTGCGCGTGCTGACCACGCCATTGCCGAAGGTCAGGGTCGTCGGATTGCCGGCGGCGTCGTAGGTGTAGGTCACCGCGGTAGCGGGGGCCGTAGCGGCGTTCACGAGACGGTTTGCCGCATCGTAGGCGTGGGTGACCGTACCGCCGGGATGGGTGAGGCTGAGCAGGTTGCCGGCCGCATCATAGGCATAGGTCAGGACCTCGCCGTTGGGCAGGGCCAGCGTCTGCAGCCGTCCGGCGGCATCGTAGGTACGAGCGCTCAGGCCGGTGGCGTCGGTGGTGCTGAGGAGGCGTCCAGCGGGGCTGTAGGCGAAGGACTCCGGAGGCAGTCCGGCGCAGTTGCGGCCGACCGGGCGGTTGTCGGCGTCGTAGGTGAAGGTGATTGGCTGTCCGTCGAAGGTGGTGCGACTGGTGCGGTTACCCTCGGCATCGTAGGTCGACGACTCGCGCATGCCCAACGGTAGGACGATGGCCAGGAGGCGGCCCTCGGGATCGCGTTCGTAGCGCGTGACATGGCCGGCGGCGTCGGTGACGGCCACCAGGGCATTGCGTTCGTCGTAGGCGGCCGTGGTCTCCTGCCCGAGCGCGTCAACAACCTTGATCAGATTGCCGACCGCATCGTACTCGAAACGGGTGCTGTTGCCGCCGCGGTCAGTGCTGGTGGCCAGGCGGCCGACGGCGTCGTAGGCGACCGTGGCCACACCGCCGTCGGCATATTCGGTGCGGACGCGCCGGTCGTTAAGGTCGTAGGCATAGCGAGTGACGTTGCCGTTCGGATCGGTCAGGGTGGCCAGGTTGCCATTCGCGTCATAGGTATAGAGGGTCACGCCGCCCGCCGCATCGATCTCACGTTGCAGTCGGCCGGCGAGGTCGTATTCGAGGCGTGTCGCGTTGCCATTGGGATCCACCGTACGTACGCGCCGGCCGGCGAGGTCGTACTCGTGGCGCATAACGCCGCCGCCGGGGAGGACGATGCGCACGGGCAGGGCGCGCCCGTCGTACTCGTACTGCGTGCGCCGACCGTCGCGGTCGGTCAGCGCGAGGGGATTGCCATCGCCGTCGTGCCCATAGGTTTCGGTGGAGCCATCAGGGAAGGTGCGGGCGTTGACCCGCCCGTTGGGGGCGTAGGCCATGGTCAGGCGACGTCCAAGGCGGTCGATGATAGCCTGCAGACGGCCGGCAGGATCGTACTCGTAGCGGGTCAGGTTGCCGAGCCAGTCGCCGCGGCTCTCAGGGAGCCCGGAGGGCGTGAAGGTGTACGGGCGGACGATCTCGGCCGGGCCGGCGGGGCCGCTCCAGGTCTGGCGCTCGGCGATGAGTTGGCCGTTGGCGTCGTAGGTGTAGGAGACCGTGCGTCCCAGGGCGTCGGTGCGGCTGGTGCGCCGCTTGTTGAGGTCGTAGGTATAGGTCGTGGTATTACCGAGGGCATCGGTCTCGGTAAGTGGCGAGCCGAAGTTGGTGTAGGTGGTGCTGGTGGTATGGCCTTCGCGGTCGGTCACGCTCAGCAGATCGCCGGCGTATGCGTCATAGGTGCGGGTCTCGGTACCACCGCGGAAGTCGGTGTAGGAGAGGACGTGGTTCCGTTGGTCGTACGTCCATCTCGCCGTCTGGCCCGCGGGATTGGTCTCGCTGAGCTTATTGTCGCTGGCGTCGTAGGTCCAGGTGCGCAGGCCGCCTTCGGGATCGAGCACGGACAGACAGTTGCCCCTGGCGTCATAGGTGTAGCGCCAGGTGTTGCCCTGCGGGTCGATGACGGCGGTCACGTAGCCGTCGAGGCTGTACTCGAAGACCCACTGGCTGCCGCGCCGGTCGCGGACGAACTCGCGCCGCCCCTCGGGGTCGTGACTGAACTCAAGCCGTCGGCCCTCGGCATCGGTGACGGCGGTCAGGCGCCCGTTCTCGTCGTACTCGTTGCGGGTAGCGCGGTTGCCGGCGGGGTCGAAGACCTCGAGCAGGTTATGCTGACGGTCATAGACGAAGCGGGTCACGCGCCCGCTCTCGTCGGTCACCGCGGCCAGGTCACCGCGCACGGAGTAGTCATAGTGGATGACGGCTCCGGCGGGGTCGGTGACCGAGGTGATGCGGTCCTGCGCGTCACGGGCAAAGAGGATGTTCTGGCCGTCGTCGCGCAGCAGGCCGCCGGGCAGGATGTGCGTGCGCACGCCGCTGGGGTCGCTGTAGGAGACGAGGCGGTGGCGCAGGCTGCCAGGGCTCTCGCGTTCGAAGCGATACGACCAGCCGCTGGCGGCGGTGTAGGTGAAGTTCTGCGGTTTGTAGAGTCGGTACTCCTGATCCCAGAGGTCGAGCAGACCGATGCCACTCGAGGTGTAGTAGGGTGTGGGCCAGGCGTCGAGTTCGCCGGTAGCGCCGTCCACCGGCAGGTACTCCATGACGTCGAGGTAGCGCACGGGCCAACTGACGCCGCGGTCCGGGTAGGGCATGGCCTCAAAGCGCAGGATCTCCTCCTGGTTGAGCATGACCGTCGCGTAGTGGGGCAGCGTGGGGACGATCTCGTAGACCGGCCAGAAATCGCCCGTGTTCGACTGCCGCCAGCCGCTGCAGGGGAGGCGGTTCTCGGTGACCGTGATGCCATTCAGGTCGAGGTTCCAGCCGACGCCGAAGTCACCCGTCTGCTTGTCTCGGCTGTCATAGGTCCGGGTAATGCCCAGACGCGGGCCACCGGCGCTGACGATCTTATCGTCGAAGCTGAGCGTGAACAGGCCGATCTTGCGGCGGTCGTCAACGTGGATCGTGACCTGGGCCGAGGCGCTGCGGCCGGCAGCATCGGTGCCGGTGAGCCGGAGGAGGTGCGTTCCGTTGGCCAGGGCGGTGGGGTCGAAGACGCCTAATTCCGCCTCGAACACACTGTCTGTACCGCTGGCGAAGAGGGTGTAGGTGCTGCTGCCGACGGGTGCGGTTTCGAGGCGGTACTCGAGCAGTTCACGGCAGTGGACGGTGCCGCGCACGGCGACCGCTCCGGAGACGGTCGCGTCGTCCGCCGGGGCGGTCAAGCTGACGGTCAGCGCCGCGGCGCGCGTCGGGTCGACCACCTGCACTTCGGCCAGGTCTGTGAAGAGATTCCCCTGAGCGTCGGCAGCCACCACCTCGAAGGCCAGAACCCCTGGGAGGGCGGTCGGATAGCTGGCGGTGTACGAGCCGTCGCCCTGCAGGTAGAGGTCGACGTCGGTGCCGTCGGGGCCGAACAGGCGCACCATGGAGACCATCCCGTCGGCATCCTCGAGGCGTGCCCGTAGCAGGGCGAACTGGCCGGCCTCGACAGTGGGCGGCTCGGCGGTCAGGACTGCTACGGGGGGCAGGCGGTCGGCGCCTGGCGCGCCGACGGCAAAGAAGGCATGGCGTACGGCCGAGGCCCCGGCGGGATCCGTGGCGGTGAACTGCAGCCGCTCGCAGCAGACGGTTCCCGGCGCGTAGGTGAGCGTGATCACGCGGGTCGGTGAGAGACTTGCCGCCAGTTGGGCATTGCCACTGACGGACCAGGCGATCTCGGCGTCATCGTTGTCGGGGTCGGTGAGCAACTCATCGAGGGCGATGGCGCGGAAGGCCTGGCCGTCCTGAACGTTCTGGTCCTGGAGGCGCGCCAGGTAGGGCGCCTGGTTGACCACCGTGGCCATGACCGTGGTCTGACCGGCGGCGCCGCCATCGTCGGTCACGCTGACGGTGATCGGGAAAATGCCAGGGAGCCCATAGGCGTATGCCAGCGCAAAGCGGCCGTCGGTCGCCACCGCGACGGGCACAGCGGGCGTGCCGTCGCCGTAGTCCACGAGTCCGGTCCAGGTGGTGCTGCCGGCGTCGGTGACCTGGCCGCTGACGGCGAGCGGCTCGTTGACCAGCAGGCGCAGATTGGGGCCGGCGGTCACGACGGGCGGCAGGTTGGCCTGCACCAGCGTGCGTTGCGGGCCGACGCTGGCCGCATGGCCAAGGGTGTCAGACGCGGTCGCCACGAAGTCCACCGGGCCCGTGGCCGTCGCCGTGAACGTCGCCTGTCCGCCGGCGATGGCGAGCGGCACACCGTTGGCGGTCAGGACCAGGCTCTGGACGCCATCGGGATCGGCGGCGGCGACGCGCACGCTGAAGGCGCGCCCCACCACGGCTTGTGCCGGGGCCTCCAGGCGGATCACAGGGGCCGCGAAGGCGCCCAGCAGCAAACGGTCGGGGCCGTCGGGGACGGCGACCACGACATCCGGCGCCAGGTCGCCGTTGACATCTCCGGCCGCGGCGGCAAAAGAGCGACCGTCATGGACAGGTAGCAGCGCCGGGGTGTCGGTGAACCCGCCGCGGCCGTCGTTGAGCAGGACGTGGTCCTGTCCGGCACAGGCCAGGAACAGGTCAAGGTCGCCATCGACGTCCAGGTCGCAAGGCAGGATGGTGAGAATGGCCGCGTCCAGCGTCGGGAAGGACGGCGCCGCGACGAACGCGCCGTCGCCCTGGTTGAGCCAGAGGAAGGCGCCGGTCCGCCCGGCGCCGAGCAGGTCCGCATGGCCATCGCCATCCACGTCCACCAGCGCGCCACCGCGTAGGCCGGCCGGCGTCACGGGCTGGGGCGCGGTCGAGGGTGCGAAGGTGCCGGTGCCCTGATTGAGCAGGATGATGATGCCGGCATCGCGGTCGAAGAGCACCGCATCGGGCCAGGGGTCGGCGTTGAGTGTGGCCACCGCGACCTGGGCCACGGCCGGGCGGGCGAGGGTGAGCCCGAGGGCGACAGCGCGGAAGACGCCGTTGTCATTGCGCAGCCAGAGCGGCGGACTGCCGCGCCGACCGATCAGGAGATCCACATCGCCATCGCCATCGAGGTCAGCCGCCGCCGCGGCGGCGTTGCCGTCGGCATCCAGGGGCAGTTCCTGCTCAGCGCTGCTGGGGAAGACGCCGCTGCCGGGGTTTCTGAGCCAACGGCCAGGGCCATGGGCATCGAGCTGGAGAATGTCGAGATCGCCATCGTTGTCGAGGTCGGCGGCGAGCAGGGCCACGAGGCTATCGGCGGGGCCGCTGAGAGCATCCGGAATCTCGGCAAAGAGTCCGCTGGCGCTACGGCGCAGCAGCCGCAACCCGCCACGCCGGCCACAGAGGATCTCCGGCTGGCCGTCGCCCGTGAAGTCGGCAACGACCATGGCGGCGCCCTCGGCCGCCACCGTTGGCCAAACCGTACCAGGCGCCTCGACCAAGGCCAACGTCGCCTGGCCGATGCAGGCCATGGCGAGGGCAACCAGGGGCAACCAGACGCCGCCGCGGCGGTGCGGGGAGCGCACCGCCGTCAGGCCGCGTTGCCACAAGGTTCCGCCGTCGGCGCTTGTCTTCATCGGGATACCCGCAGCCACCTCGTGCCACACGACTCATCCGTAGCGACCTAAGTCCGCGCCACCGTGCCAAGTGCCTGGCGGGTGCCGGGGGGGCCGGGGAAGCAACGCTACGACATCTTCTCCCTCCACCTCACACCCAACCCATGGCTTGACAGTACCCTCCGGGGAGGCCGGCGTCAAGCGCGGCGCGCCGGTGAGGGCCCCCCCCCGTCTCCGTCCTCTGGCCGGCGGCTCAGCGGCGCGGGCGCGCCTGGGGAGCTTCGCCCTCCAGGGGAATGCGGAGCCGCGGTGCCGGCGTACTGCAGCGTGCTTGCGCCGGCGGCTCAGCGGCGCGGGCGCGCCTGGGGAGCTTCGCCCTCCAGGGGCCAAGACGTCACTGGCATTGCCGGTGCGCGGGAGGGGCTCACTCGAAGAGGGCGCGGGCGAAGAGGGTGGCGTCGAAGGGCTGCAGGTCGTCCATGGCTTCGCCGAGGCCGACGAAGCGCACCGGGTGGCCGAGTTCCTGGCGGATAGTGACGACGACACCGCCCTTGCCGGAGCCATCGAGCTTGGTCAGGATCAGGCCGGTGATGCCGAAGAGGCGACCGAACTCGCGCGCCTGGACGAGGGCGTTGGTGCCGGTGGAGGCGTCGACGGTAAGCCACACCTCGTGGGGGGCACCGGGCATGGCTTTGTCGATGCTGCGGCCGATCTTAGCGAGTTCCTCCATGAGGCCCCGGCGGGTGTGCTGGCGGCCGGCGGTATCGATGAGCAGGATGTCGACCTGGCGTTGTTGGGCGGCGCAGACCGCGTCGTAGCTCACGGCGGCCGCGTCTCCGCCCTGCTTGCCGGCCACGACGGAGCAGCCCACGCGTTCGCCCCAGACCTGCAGTTGCTCGATGCCGGCCGCGCGGTAGGTATCGGCGGCGGCGAGCAGGACGGTCTTGCCATCCTGGCGGAAGGCGTGGGCGAGTTTAGCGATGGTGGTGGTCTTGCCGCTGCCGTTGACGCCGACCACCAGGATGACGGTCGGGCCGGTCGGGGGGGTACGCAGGGGGGCCTCGTCGTCGGGCCGCAGGAGCTCCAGCACGGTTTCGCGGGCGACGCTGAGCACGTCCGCCGTGGTGGCGATGAGCCCGCGCTCGTAGCGGCTGCGCACGTCGGCCACCACGCGCAGGCTGATCTCGACGCCGAGGTCCGTGCTGACCAAGGCCGCCTCGAGCTGCTCGTAGGTTGCGTCATCCCACCGGCTGGTGCCGGAGAAGATCGACTGGATGCGGCGCAGCAGGCCGGTTTTCGTGCGTTGCAGGCCATGCTGGAAAATGCGGAAGATCGACTTCATCCACTCTCCTTGGCGGGAAACCTCCGAGGGGACACCGTGCCCGCCTGGGTGAGTTCACCCTTCACGGCGTATGCCGGTCGCGCAGCAGGCGGTCAAGGACGCCATTGACGAAGCGGCTGGAGTCGGCGTGACCGAAGACCTTCGCCAGTTCGACCCCCTCGTCGAGCGCGGTCAGCTCCGGGACCTCGGCGCCGCAGTAGAGCTCATAGGTGGCGAGGCGCAGGATATTGCGGTCGATCACGCTCATGCGGGCCAGGGTCCAGTTGGTGGCGCTGGCCGAAATGCGCTCGTCGAGTCGGGCGCGCTCGCCGACGACACCGCGAACGAGGCGTTCGGTGAAGTCCCAGGCGCGTTCGAAGGACGCTGCGTCGAGGGGGGGCTCCAGTTCGCGGATCTGGGCTTTGAGGAGCAGGAGATTGCGGGCGATGTTGCCCCAGTCGTCCTGCACGTCCGCCTGGTAGAGGTACTGCAGGGCGGAGCAGCGGGCAAACTGGCGCTCGCGGCGGTAGCGTTCGACGCGGGCGTCGTCGTCGGCAGTCTCAGTCTCGGCGTTGTTCATAGCTTCGCTGTTGGCAGCGCCTTCATCAGGTTGGCCATCTCGATGGCGGCGGCAGCGGCGCTGGCGCCACGGTTTCCGGCCTTGGTGCCGGAGCGCTCGATGGCCTGTTCGATGCTCTCGGTGGTGACGACGCCATAGATGACCGGCAAGCCGTGCTGCATGGAGACTTGCGCGAGGCCCTTGGAGACCTCGGAATTGATGTACTGCGCGTGGGACGTGGACCCCTGGATGACGACGCCCAGCGCAATCACGGCATCGTAACGACCGCTGGCGGCCAGGCGCTTGGTCACCAGTGGGATCTCGAAGGAGCCGGGCACCCAGGCGACCTCGATGTCGGCGGCGTTGCCGCCGTGCCGGCGGATGGTGTCTTTCGCCCCCTCGAGCAGCTTGGAGACGAAGAACTCATTGAAACGGCTGCAGACGATACCGAAGCGCAGCCCCGTGGCCAGCAGCATACCTTCGTAAGTGACGCCTTCAGCGGTGCTCATCGATGGTTCCTTTCCGATCGCAGTCCGGCGGCGGGGGGGATCCTCTCAGATCAAGTGCCCCAGCCGTTCCTTCTTGGTACTCAGATAGCGGCGGTTGGTGTCGCAGGGCGGCACCACAATCGGCACGCGGTCGGTGATCTGCAGGCCATAGCCTTCGAGGCCGACCAGTTTGCGTGGGTTATTGGTGATCAAGCGAATGCTGGCCACGCCCAGGTTCAAGAGAATCTGTGCGCCCAGGCCGTATTCGCGCAGGTCCGGGGCAAACCCCAGCCGTTCATTGGCCTCGACCGTATCGAGTCCGCGGTCCTGCAGGTGGTAGGCGTGCAGCTTGTTGCTCAGGCCGATGCCGCGGCCTTCCTGGCGCATGTAGACCACGACGCCGCAGTCCTCGGCCATGATCATCTCCATGGCCTGACGCAACTGCTGGCCGCAGTCGCAGCGCTGGGAGTGGAAGACATCGCCGGTCAGGCACTCGCTGTGGACGCGCACCAGGACGTGCTCGCGGCCGCGGACGGCGCCATGCACGAGGGCCAGGTGCTCGCGGCCATCGGTCTTGGCCACATAGCAGTGCAGGTCGAAGAGGCCTTCGGGCGTGGGCAGTTTGACAACCTGGACCGGTTCGACCAGGCTTTCGGTCTGGCGGCGGAAACGGATGAGGTCGGCGATGGTGCCGATTTTCAGGCCATGCTGCGCCGCGAAGACCTGCAGATCCGGCAGGCGGGCCATGGTGCCGTCATCCTTCATGATCTCGCAGATGACGCCGTAGGGAGAAAGGCCGGCCAGGTGGGCCAGGTCCGTGGCGGCTTCGGTGTGGCCAGCGCGCACCAGCACGCCGCCCTCGCGGGCGATCAGCGGGAAGATGTGGCCCGGGGTCGCGAAGTCCGTCGCGGTCATGCGCGGATCGGCGATGCGCTGAATAGTGAGGGCGCGGTCATAGGCGCTGATGCCGGTGGTGACACCGACGCGGGCGTCAACGCTGACGGTGAACTTGGTGCTGTAGGCGTCGCCGTGTCCCATCTCGTAGAGATTCAGTTGGGTAGCGCGAGCGCGCGTGACCGGTACGCAGACTAGCCCGCGACCGAAGCGCGCCATGAAGTTGACCGCTTCGGGGGTCACCTTCTCGGCGGCCATCAGCAAGTCGCCCTCGTTCTCACGGCCCTCGTCGTCAGTGATGACGATCATCTCGCCGGCCGCGATGGCGCCAATCAGGTCTTCCGCCGTATTCACCATGGACCTCGTCGCGTTCGGAACCGGCGCCAGGGCCGGAAGGTTGCACACGCCATGAGAACGGGGCAGGGAGGGTTGCGGGACGGTACCCGGCCGCGGCTCGGCCGGACGTCCCGACGAACGACTCTTCTTCCATCCAGACTGTACTGTCGGTCCCGGGTTTGCACCGGGTCAGTCCTGCCGCAGCAGGACTCGCGGACTGTCACCGCCGGTCGGGTATCACACCCTGCCCCGAAGAGTCATCGCCACTCAGAGCGCCCAACCGCTGTCGGTGCAGTTGCAGCGCAATACGGTACTATAGGGCCTCATCGGCCGGCGCGCCAGAGGATGGCCGACCGGCGGCCCATACCGGGTTGCTGGGTCCGTGGAACGGTAGTAGGGTAGGGGCATGGAGATCTGGCGTGCATGCACAGCCGTCGAGCGCCGCGAAGGGAAGGCCAGCGGTGCGTGGGTTTTCCGGGGTACCCGAGTTCCGGTCCGCGCGTTGTTCGAGAACCTGGAGGACGGAGCGACCGTGGACGAGTTCCTCGAGTGGTTCCCCGGCGTGACCCGCGCCCAGGTGGGGGCAGTTCTGAGTTACGCGGTCGATAGCCTTGCGGACGTGGTTGCCAAATGAGAATCCTCTTCGACCATGGCACGCCCGTCCCCCTGCGACGTCACCTCCACCCACACTCGGTCGACACGGCCTTCGAGCGGGGCTGGGCCGCACTGTCAAACGGCGATCTTCTCGCGGCGGCCGTGCGCGAGGGCTACGCGGTCCTCCTCACGACGGACCAGAACCTCAGGTACCAGCAGCACCTGCCGGCGCTACCCCTCGGCGTCGTGGTTCTGCTCTCCACGTCCTGGCCTCGCCTGCGAGCCGTGACCGGCGCCGTGCGCTCCGCCGTGGAGTCGGTCAGCAAGGGCGCGGTGGTCGAAGTGGCGGCAGGTGACTGAGACGTTGTGAGAGAATGCCCGCCATGCTGTCCACAAGCCACTTTCCGCGGACCAGCCAGGCACGATTCCGCCCCCGCCCCCCGATTCCCTCGCATCTTCTGAAGCACTGATGCTCTTTGGGGTGCGGCGCGCGTGGGGGAGTGCAGCATTCGCGGGAGACTGGCGAGGGTCTGAAGTCCGTGGCCCAGAGCCCGACGGGACGCGATGCAGTGGGGTGGTCTTGCCGAGTGGTGCTCGGGGCAATATGCTACCGGGGTTGAGTTCGGGTGTGTGCAGCCGCGCAGCCTCCCAGAGGAAGCGCGGCGGAGTTGCAGTTCCGAAGTGAGCAGGACGGCTATGAAGATTGACTGGTCCAGTCTCGGGTTTTCGTACATGGAGACCAACTGCCACATCCGCTATGTCTGGCGGGATGGAAGCTGGGGCGCCGGCGAGCTGGTTCGTGAGCCGTATCTGCGCCTGCACATTGCGGCGACGGCGCTGCATTACGGTCAGGCGGCGTTCGAGGGTCTGAAGGCGTTCGCCTGTCGCGACGGCAGGGTGCGCCTGTTCCGGCCGCAGGCCAACGCGCGGCGGCTGGCGACGAGCGCCCGCCGCATCTGCATGGCCCAGGTTCCTGAGGAGCTGTTTCTGGAGGCCATCCGGCGGGTGGTGGATGCCAATCGGGAGTTTGTGCCGCCGTACGGCACCGGCGGCTCGCTGTACATCCGCCCGCTGCTCATCGGCAGCGGGGCGCAGATCGGGGTGAGTCCGGCCAAGGAGTACACCTTCATCGTCCTGGTGACGCCGGTCGGGGCCTATTACAAGGGCGGGCTCAAGCCGGTGCGGGCGATCGTGCTGGATGACTACGACCGCGCGGCGCCCCAGGGGGTCGGGCACACGAAGGTGGCCGGCAACTATGCGGCCAGCCTCGAACCGCATCACCTGGCGCATGAACAGGGTTTCCCGGTCGAGCTTTATCTGGATGCCCGCGAGCACCGCTACGTCGAGGAGTTCGGGACCTCGAACTTCATTGCCATCACCACGGACGGCAAGTACGTCACCGCGCAGAGCAGCAGTATTCTGCCCAGCGTCACCAACGACGGCCTGCAGGCGGTGGCCCGCAGCCTGGGCATGGCGGTCGAGGTCCGCCCGGTCGACTTCGACGAGATTCCCGGTTTCGCCGAAGTGGCCGCCTGCGGCACCGCCGTGGTGATCACCCCGGTCAATGAGATTGTGCGCGGCGAGCGGGTGATTCGCGTCGGTCCGGCCGAGGGCGTCGGACCGGTGTTCGGCAAGCTCTATCAGCGCTATACGGCGCTACAGGTGGGCGAGGCGGAGGATGTCTTCGGCTGGACGGTCGAGGTCTAGCCGGCGTCGGGCGAGCGGGAAAAGGCTCTGGATATGCAGCCCTTGGCCACGGCCCGTGTCGAAGCGCTGAGAGCACCCGAGTGGGCCTGAGACGAGCGAGCCCAATAAAGTAGACACGATAGGCGTCACCTCAAAGACGAGTCATCACATGATGCCACAGGATAGGCAAATGGAAAACAGGACTGCGGCCATCGAACAGAGTGCGGACGGGTACCTGCTTGATCAGGGCTTTACCGAGCGCCGCGAGGAGGCGACCGATAAGCGGCTGGTCAAGTGGATGAAGGACGGCGACACGGCCGCCTTTGAGGAGCTTTTCGTCCGTTACGAAACGCGCTTGGTGGCCTACGCCACCCGTTATCTGGGCTCCGTCGACCTGGCCAAGGATGTGTGCCAGGAAGTGTTCCTGAAGTTGATCAACAATCCGCCCCGCGTCCTGATCTGCGACAGTATCGGACCGTGGCTGTTCCGGGTCACGCGCAACCTGGCCATCGACAAGCGTCGGCGGCGCAAGTTTGAGATCCAGGAGCAGGACACCGACATGCCGGAGGCGCGGGACGAGGGCGATCCGCTGACCACGTTGCAGGACAGTAACGACGTGGAGGTCGTGCGCCTGCTGGTGCGGGACCTGCCCAAGGATCTGCGCGACGTGGTGGAGTTGCGCATCGATGGCGATGTGCCGTTCAAAGACATTGCCCGCATGCTTGAGATCCCGCAGGGCACCGCCCTCTGGCGTATGCACCGTGCGGTCGAGGTGCTGCGGCAGATGTGGAGACGGCATGAAGCGTAGTTGCAGACGTTTGCGGGAACGGGCTCTGCAGGACGGCATGGACAGTGCCGCGGCCGCCGCCTGGCGGGCGCATTGCAGCTCCTGTCCGGACTGTCAGACGGAGCAGTTTCTGCTGACGGCACTGCGGCGACAGACGCAGGCTGAGCAGCGCCAGCATCTGGGCCAGCGCGAAGTGGCGGAACTGCTGGAAGCCGCGCGCCTGAGCCACGAGCGGCGGCGGCGCGTCGCGCCGCTCAAAGCCTGGGCTTGGCGGGCGGCATCAGTTTGTCTGCTGGTAGGAGCCACCTGGCAGATCGGGCGTATTGCGAAGGTCTCACCACGGCCAGACTCTGTATTCGGTACGGTTGTCGCCGAGGCGCCGGGAGCTGCCTGCGGCAACTACGCGGTACCTCTCTCTGCCGGCTCTGTCGAGCATGACCGTGCCCTCGGCCAAGCCACCCCGGCGGCGCTGCCTGCCCCCTTGCCCAACCTGGTGCCCGGTCAGTTCGTTCAGGAGTTGTTGCTGAACCTCCGCGATGAGGTCGACCGGCGTCGCCAGGAGGTGATTGACCTACAGGATCGTGATGCCGGCGGCTGGGAGCGCGACGATGCGTGGCAACTGGTCCTGCCCACCAATCTGGCAGCGGCCTGACCTACGCCGGCAACTCTGGTCAGGCTTACTGCCGATCCTCCTGAGCCTGGTATGTCTGAGCTCTGCCAGCTTGGTCGCGCAGCCGACACCCCCAGCACCCCAGCCGGCAGAAGTCGTTGGCAACGACCTCGAAGCGCGCACCCGCGAGGCGTTGAAGCCAGGGCATCCCGGACTCGATGTGAGCGCGATGCTGGAGTATTACAGCCGGACCAGCCCTGATATTCACGCCGAGATTCGCACGCGCGTGGCCGGCGGCGACGCTGCGGCCTACCTCGGCCGTCTGGCCGAGCACTACGTGCGGCTGGACCGTGTGCGCGAGCGCAACCCCGCCGAGTTCGAACGTCTGCTGGCCCTCGATCTGCTCGAAAGCCGGGCGCGCATGCTGGGACGCCTGATTCTGCAGCTCAGTGGCGCGCCGGCCGAAGGCGATGCCGCCAAGGACTCGGCGGCCGCTGTGGGCCGCGCCAAGGACGAGCTGCGCGGGGTGCTGGAGCGGGCCTTCGAGGGCACGCAACAGAACCAGCGCATCGAGCTGAACCGGCTCGATGCCGAACTGCGCACGATGCGGCGCCTGCTGGACGAGCGGGCGAGCAAGCGCGACCAGATCATCCGCCAGCGCTTTCTTGAGTTGTGCGGCCAGGAGTTGCCCACGCCGCTCACCCCGCCGGTGGTGAAGGGCGAGGCGCCGCCGTAACCCGCGCCTGAGGTCGGAGGGAACGCTGCGATGGATAGGCTGCGCGTGGGTGTGATCGGCGTCGGCTCGGTGGTTCGCGAGATCTACCAGTACCTGTACTACCGCAGTGATTTCAGCCATCTGCTGGACATCGTGGCGGTGGCCGACCCCAACGATGGCTACCGCAACTGGTTTTGCGACACCTATCGTATCCCGGAGAATCGGCGTTTCCGCAGTCACCGCGACATGCTCAGGAGCGTCGACCTGGATGTGACCCAGGTGAATACACCGGACCACCTGCACGCCGGGCCGAGCATCGACAGCCTGGAGGCGGGGCTGGATGTGGTGGTACCGAAGCCCACGGCGGCCACCGTCAAGGACACTCACGCCATGATCCAGACCGCCCGCCGGACGGGGCGGCTCCTGGGGATCGACTTCCACAAGCGCGAGGACCCGCGCCTGAAGGAGGCCGAGGCGCGCTACCAGAGCGGCCGCTACGGCGAGTTCCAGGTAGGGGTGTGGTACATGCTCGACAAACTCATGGTCGCCGACCCCAACTTCACGCCGATGTTCTTCGCCACGGCCGACTATGCCCAGAAGAACACGCCCATCAGCTTCCTGACCGTCCACATGTGCGATGCCGTGATCAAGATCGTCGACCTCGCCCCGGTCGAGGTCCGCGCCGTCGGCTATGCGCACAAGCTACCGTCGCTGACGCCCATCGCGGTGCAAGGTTACGACATGGTGGACACCGAGATCCGCTTCCGCAACGGCGCCACGGCCCACATCATCACCGGCTGGCACCTGCCCAACAGCGCCCATGCCACGACCGTGCAGTCGGGCCGTATGATCTGCAGCGAGGGCATGTTCGACCTCGGGCTCGACACCCCCGGCTACTACGAGTTGCACGCCGACGGCCTGCGCCAGATCAACCCCTTGTTCAAGAACTTCGAGAAGGACGGCAGCGTGACAGGCTACGGCATCTCCAGTCCGGGCCGCATCTACCAGCGCATCCTGGCGTCCCGCAACGGCCGCCTGGACGCCACGGTCCGCGAGCAGATGGCCAGCGCGACCGCCTTGGGGTTCTACACGAGCCTGGTGCTCGAGGGAGCCGAACGCAGCCTGGCGCAGGGCCGCGAAGTCGCCAGGGGCGTGACCGGTGGCGCTACGGTAGACCTCCGGACGCTGCTGGTCGATACCCTGGGCACCGCGGCGGCGGCCGACTACGGCTACTGACGTTGGCGCCCGGCCGCACCCGCCCCAGAAAGTCCTGCAGTCCTGCCTACCCAACTGGCAGCGTCATGTTCAGGCCTTATTGTACGCGCGCTATGCAACCGGGGGGCCGTACCTTGGGTCAGAGGCCTCTCAATGACCTGGCCGGGCAGGCGGCGGTGCCAGTCAGCGCCGCAACCGAGGTTCGGCAGCCCCCGCCAGGCAGTGGAACGCGGAGATCGGACATGAGAAACACACGCGGAAAGTCCTTCACCCTCATCGAACTGCTGGTGGTGATCGCGATCATCGCCATCCTCGCGGCGATGCTGTTGCCAGCGCTGGCGAAAGCGCGAGACAAAGCGCTTGCCATCAGTTGCGTCAACAACCTCAAGCAGGTGGGTTTGGCCAGTGCCATGTACGCCGACGATTACAAGCAGTTTGTCTGCCCGAACTATCATTACGGCCCCGGCTGGGGCAGCGCCCCGCTGTTCTGGTGGGAGGACTTGATGAACACGTACCTCACCACCTACGAGACGGTGAAGTGCCCCACCGCCGACGAGTATGGTTACACCTATGCCCGGCCTGGGGCGCCCTACCCGAACCCGCTCATCTGGAGCTATGCCCGCTACTCACCCCTCGTCGGTAACGGCGCGGGGGCCAGCAGTTCCTGCCCCAAGCTGAGCCTGTTCACGACGCCCTCGGAGACGCTGAACGTGGTAGATGCCAAGTCCAAGGAGTTCTGGGACACCCCCCACGTCACCATGGGCGACTCCTCGTACGGTATCGACCACCGCCACAATCTGCAGTTCAACGGTCTGTACTTTGATGGGCACGTCGGCAGCCTGCGCAACAGCCTGCCGACGATGAAGCTCTGGATGCGCTAGGCGAGGAAGGTGGCGGCCGGGGCGCCCCGCCCTCAGGTCTGGCCGACCCACGCTTCGCCGCTGGCCGTTTCCGCCTTAGCGAAGGCGGCGCGCAGGGCCGCCAACTGCGGTTCGGGCAGCGGTCCCAGGTCGGCGGCCTCGAGATTAGCCTGCGCATGGGCCAGCCGGCAGGTGCCGACGATCGCCGTCTGCACTCCGGGCTGCGACAGCGTAAAGCGCAGGGCCAGCTGCGGCCAGACGACAGCGGGGTTCCCGGTCAGCCCGAGATCGGCGAGGGTAAGCCCCATGGCCTGGAAGCGCTCCGTGTAGGTCTTGGCGTAGCTGGCGTACATGCCCGGTTGCTCCGCGAGCGGCTTCCAGGCGCTGTTGGCGAGGGGGCGTTTGGCGATGACGCCAAGGCCACGACGGCGAGCCTCGACCAGGACTCCCTTGAGGTTCGCCTGGTCGCACACGTTCACCGAGGTCTCGATGACCGCGATGTCCGGCAGGCCGGCGGCGTAGAGGGCGGTCTCGTTGTCCCCCGAGTAGCCGACACAGCGGATCTTGCCGGCGTCACGCAGACGCAGCAAGGCCGCCAGCGCCTCGCCCTGCTGCAGCACGTCCAGCCCGCAGGAATGCAGCAGGACGACGTCCAGCCGACTCGTGCGCAGACGTTGCAGCGAGCGCTCCACCGACTGGGTGATCTTGGCGGCCGACCAGCAGTCGTCACCGTCCGCCATCGGGTTCGGGCACTTGGTGACCAGCACGACCTCGTCCCGGCGAGGCCCGATCGCCTTGCCGATGGCCTCTTCCGAGCCCGCGTACATGGCGGCGGTATCGATCAGATTCAGGCCGCGGTCAAGCAGGGTGTTCAGCATCACCCCAACCTGCGCCTGCTCCGCCTCCAGGAAGCCGATGGGTGCGCCCCCGAAGCCCACTACCGAAACCGCCAGCCCTGTGTTTCCGAAAGCACGTCGCTCCATGGCCGATATCTCCTTGCTTCGTGGTGCTGGTCTGCCGCGGCGGTAGCGGCCCACCGCCCCTCCAACGGTCGGCAACCGTACCGCCGCGTGCCCCCACG
The DNA here is from genome assembly GCA_903837355.1 of uncultured Victivallales bacterium. Taxonomy (GTDB): domain Bacteria; phylum Verrucomicrobiota; class Lentisphaeria; order Oligosphaerales; family JAFGRS01; genus CAILUI01. The sequence goes on along the minus strand of CAILUI010000260.1, from coordinate 20,134 downwards.
CGGCCGCGGGTGAGGGCACCCGCGCGTACTGACCTCCGGCGCTGGCGGCCCACCGCAGCTCCAACGGTCGGCAACCGTACCGCCGCGTGCCCCCACGCGGCCGCGGGTGAGGGCACCCGCGCGTACTGACCTCACATGGGTCGGAACCGTACCGCCGCGTGCCCCCACGCGGCCGCGGGTGAGGGCACCCGCGCGTACTGACCTCCGGCGGTGGCGGCGCACCGCCTCTCCGAGTACCGCCAGCGCGGCTACAGACGCCGGATACGGAGGTTACGGTACCGCGCGCTGGCCCCGTGATCCTGGAAACCGATGTGCCCTTCACGTTTGAAGTCCTTGAGGGCGGTCTTGAACTTGTTCTTGGTCCCGTCGGGGTTCTGCTCGGGAGTGGTCCAGCGCTCGAGGTCCGCCTCGATGATCGTCGTGTCGTTCAGGACGATCGTGATACGGCTGCCCTGGGCGGTCAGCGTGACGTGGTTCCAGCCGGGCCGTCCGGCCTGGGCGGCGGGGGCGAGCAAATCGTAGAGCGCACCGACGCCGTGGATGCCGGCGGTTTCGGCCTTATCGACCTGCATCTCGATTCCCGTCTGCACGGGATCCTGTGGTTTGTCGGTGCGGAAGAACAGGCCGCTGTTGCCCGTGGTGTCGTACTCGAGATCCAGCACAAAGTCGCCGAAGCGCTCGCGGGTCCAGATGTCGCCGCCCTGCCCGCGCAGGGCCAGGCACTCGTCCTCGATGCGCCAGGCGGCGGCCGGCGGCTGTGCGCCCGCGTTCTGCCAGCCGGCGAGGTCGCGCATGTTGAAGAGGACCTGCCAGGTGCCGTCTTCCTCGAGGACGAGTTCGCGGGCCATGGCCTCGAAGTTCCGCACGCAGGCAGCGATGTCCTCCGTGTTCTTCTCCCAGTTGTACTCATACTCTGCCGAGAACACGCCCTTGAAGCCTTGCTGTTTGAGTAACCGCAGCACGGCCAGGCAGTCGCCCTTGCCGGTCCCCCAGGGCACGTCGTGACCGCCCTTGCCCATTTCGTTGAGGTCCTTGAAGTGGAAGCTGACGATGCGGCCCTGCAGGAGCTTGACGCCATCCAGTGGGATCACCCCTGAGCGCATCCAGTGGCCGGTATCGGCACAGGCTCCAATGCGTGGGCTGAGCCCTTGGCAGGCGTCGCGGACGGTCTGCGGGTTCCAGTACCGTGAGGGCTCCGGGTGGTTATGCAGGGCGATGTTGATGCCGTACTCCTGGCAGAACGTGTCGAGGCCGGCCAGGGCTTCGGGCTCGGACTCGGCGCAAAGGGTCTCGATGCCCATGGTTTTGGCCCAGGCAAAGAGCTGGCGTCGGCCAGCTTCATCGCCAGGGATGCCGGTCACGCCGAAGTTCGCCGCGCGTATGCCGGCGGCCTTGAGCTTGGCCTGAACGGCGGCCATGGCCTCGGGCGCCAGGTTCTGATCCAGCTTCCATTCAGCGTGCTCGCCGTCGACGCGCTGACCGGGGAACATCTCGATCACCTTCAGGCCCATGCTGGCGGCACGGTCGATGCTCTCGAAGAGGGTAGCCTGATTGAAGCTCCAGCACTGAATGCTCGCCTGCCAGCCGAGGGCCTCGGCGGTCGGTGCACCGGACGCCAGGCGGGTCGGCGCGGCGGGTGCAGCGGCGGCGGCCGGGGGCGGGACGATGACCGCAGCCCACGTCCCACCGACCGCGAAGTTGAGCCCGTCCAGGGGCAGCCCGTCGGCGGCGCGGAAGCGCGCGTTGGCCATCCAGTCGCCGCCGCCCTGGGTGATCTTCAGCAGCAGCCGGTTCGCGCCCTTCGTCAGTTTGACCGGGATCGCGTCCTCGCACCAGGTGAAGGGCCGAGGGACGTTCTTGTCATGCACGACGGCGTCGTTGAGCCAGACCTTGATGCCATCATCGCTGCCGACCGCCAGAACCGCCTCGCCGGCGTCTGCCGACTGCACCAGACAGCGGAGGTAAGCACAGCGGTTGCTGCCACCGATCTCCTTATTCAGGTCGAGGCGGCCATCACTCTCGCCGGCGACGCGGCGCCAGGTCGCCTTGGCGGGCTCGGCCTCGGGCGGGAAGGGGATGGGGTGCAGCTCGCCGAGCCCCTTCTCATTGTCGGTATAGGGCCCGGAGGTCTCCCAGGTGACCACGCAGCCGGCGTACTTGGAGACGTCGGCCAGGGTCTCTTTGGCCCGCTGTACGAGCTTCTCGTCGGTGACCGCGGCCAGGACTTCGCGGAGCGCGCCGACGCTATCCTCGCCGCCGCTGTCTCTGGCCAGTTGGATGATGCCGTTGGCAGCCTCGGCCCGCAGCTCGCCGTCCTGCAGGTAGGGACGCAGCGTGGCGAAGGCGGTGCGGTCCTTGATACGGCCGATACCGGTCAGCACCAGGCGGCGCTCATCGGCACGACGAGCCAGCTTCATGGCGTCCTGGAACTGCGGCAAGAGCACGGCCGCCGGCTGCTCCACGGTCCCCAGCAGACGCACGTAGCCGCGGAAGGCCAGAACGTAGGGCACCTCGTCCTTGGCGTTGGTCACGATGTCTTTGAGCGCCGGCAAGGCCGCGGCGTCGGGCCAGTCGGCCAGAGCGCGAACGGCGGCCTGGCGTACGCCTGGATCGGCGTTGCTGGCGGCCTTGGCCACGGCCGCGAGAGCGACCTCGCCGGCGCTGGCGGGCGCGGCGGCCAGGAGGGCCGCTTGGTGCGGGGCGTCCGCCTTGTCGAGGCCGGCAGCGAGCAACGGCCCCGTGACTGCGGGCTTGGCAACGCGCCGGCAGGTGGCGGCAAAGGCCGCGACGCCGGCCTTCTGCTCCTTGTCCTCGGCCGCGGCGAGGATGCCATCGACCAACGGTGGCAGATGCTCGGCGCCGGCCAGGGTCTCCAGGGCGCGCCAAGTCGCCAGGCGCACCTCGGCGTCGGTGTCGGCCAGGAAGGCGAACAGGGCCGCAGTCTGGGCCAGGTCCAAGCGTCGGGCGAGCAGCCCCAGGACGGCTACGCGGACGGGCGGTGGCGCCGCCGTAGCCTGCTCGACGAGGCGCGCGCCCATACCCGGATCGCGGACCGCCGCGAGGGCCTCCGCCGCAGCGGCGGGCACGCCGTCGCGCGGGTCGCCCAGCAAGGCCACCAGTTCGGCCACGGAATCGGCACCGGCGATGCTGCCGAGCGCGAGAATCGCGGCGCGGCGGGTAGCGGCGTCGGTCGCCGCAACCTGAGCGCGCACGGCGGGCAGGGCGCCGGTGGCACGGAGTTCGGCAAGGAGCAGAAGCAGCCCAGGGCGGCGCTCCTCCGGCGTCGTCGCCAGACGGGCGGTGAGCTTCGCGGTCGTGCGTTCCGGCGGCAGTCGGCGGAGGGCCAGGCCGGCGCTCTGGCGCACGCGGTCGCTGTCGCTGAGCATGCCGGCCAGCACCGCGTCGACCGCGGCGTCGGTGGCGGCCTGGGCATAGACGTCCATCACGGCCGCCTGCAGGTGGGCGGCAGCGGGACGGCTGGCGGCGTAGGCGGCGGCCTGGGTGACCGCGGTGTCGGCCCGGCCGGCGGCCACCTGCTGGACCAGGAACTCGAGGTAGGCCTCGTCGGCCAGGGCGCCGACGTAGCGCGAGGGGTCGCGCGTGGCTGCGAGCAGCACCTCGGCGGCCTGGGGATCGCCGATGGCGCCCAGGGCCTGTAGCGCCGCCAGGCGCAGGTCACGCTGCGGCGACGCCGCCGCCTGCAGCAGGGCCGGCACCGCCGCGGCGTCGCGCTGGACACCCAGTGCCTGCACCAGCGCCAGGCGCGCGTTGCCAGCACTGCCGGAGAGCGCGGTCCGCAGCACGGTCGTCGCCGCCTCCCCGCCCACCGCGAGGGCCACCCGACACGCCGGATCGCTGAGTTCTTCGTCCTGCAGAAGCGCGGCCAGGCCGGGCAGACTCGCCGCCTCGGCGCAGAACTGCAGTTGCTCCAGCACGAAGGCTTTGATCGCCTTCGACCGCGTGCCGGCCAGAACCTGGGCGTAGGCGGCCAGCAGGTTCGTCCGCAGTTCGGGGGCGGTGCTGGCGCGCACGCTCAGGCCGTGCAGGACCATGCGCACCTCGGTGTCATCCGCCGCGGGGCGTTTCTCCGGTTCGACCAGGCGCTCACACCAGGTGCCCAGTTCAGTCGCCGAAGCGGTGGCGAGCTTGGTTACCGCCACCCGCACGGGCTCCTCGGGGAACTGGGCGGCAAGGCGCAGGCCGGGCAGGCAGCAGAGGGCCAGGAATACGTGTGCGACAGTAGGTTTCATAGGGTATCTCCTGCGGTGCATTTCTCAGACCTGCGGCAACGCCCACGGCGAGCGCAGCGGCGGCGACGCCAGGCGATTGGCTTGGACGTCGTTGACGAACTCACGCGCCACCGGGTCAAACTGCAGCTTACGGCCCAGCCGAATCGAGATGGCGGACAGGTGCAGGAGGTCGGCAGAGCGCGTCGCCTGCTGCGCATTGGGCTTGAAGCCATGGGCATCCTGCCGCGTGCGTACCGCGTGTTCCCATGATTGCAGCTCGGGCAGGTCGGGGAAGCGCTTCAGTTCCTCGGCGAGGTGCGCCGGCTCGAGGGTGCCGTTGCGGTAGAGTTTGCCATTGGGCCCCTCGATCCAGGCCCGGCCCTCGGTGGTCTTTTCGCCCCACTCCCAGCTCTCGATGGTCAGCGCCGTACCGTCGGCATAGGTCAGCAGGACCGTCTGCCAGAGGCCGCAGGCGTCCGGGTGCTGCGGCGGGGCCACGGACTCCACCGACACCGGCAGCGTGTCGTCTTTGCCAAGCGCGTACTGGATCGGGTCGATGTGGTGCTGGCCCATGTCGCCGAAACCGCCCTCGTCGTAGTCCCAGTAGCCGCGGAAGCTGCCGTGGACGCGGTGCGGGTGGTAGGGTTTGGCGGGGGCGGGTCCCAGCCACAGGTTGTAGTCGAGTTCGGCAGGGATGGGCTGGACCTCGAGGTTCGGCTTGCCGCTCCACATGCGGATCTTGAAACCGCTCGGGCAGTTGCTGGGGTTCAGGTAGGCCTTGAGCGGCGTGCCGAGGATGCCGCTGGCGACGACTTTGCGGGCGAAATGCCCGATCTGCCGGCCCCAGGTGTTGACCTGGTAGACGGTGCCGTAGCGCTCGATGGTGCGCACCACGGCGCGGCTTTCGGCGATGGTATGGGTCGCCGGCTTCTCCGAGAACACGTCCTTGCCGGCCTGGGCGGCGGCGACGGCGATCAGCGCATGCCAGTGCGGCGGGGTGGGGATATGGATGGTGTCGATATCATCGCGTTCGAGCACCTCGCGCCAGTCGCTGTAGCCCTTGACCTGCCCGCCGGCCTTCTTGACCGCTTCCGCGAGCCGGCCCTTGTCCACGTCGCAGACGGCAAGCGTCTGCGGATACGCCGTTACGTGGCCGCCCATCCCCTGCCCGCCGGTACCGATGACGGCGCGCGTAATGATGTTACTGGGGGCCGCCGCGCCGCCGAACACCAGGCGGCTGGGCAGGATCTGGAAGGCGGCACCGGCCAGGGTCGCGCGGCCGAGGAACTGCCGGCGGCTGAGAGTTGGGAATGAGCTCATCGGGACTCCATCTCCTGCGTACGCGCACGGCCGGTTTGCGGCAGCCCGCGACGGCGCCGCCGGCGAGCGCTCAGGGACAAGCGCTCGACGCTGGCAAGATACCCCCTGCCACGACGCACCGCCAACCGCACGCTAGCCGTACGCGGCACTTGCACCTCCAGACCGCGACGGTATGGTTCGGCCATCGTGCGGGCGGCGTTCACGGCACGCCGGGGCGGGAGTGGTCCCGGATGGTCGTGCTTCCGGGGTATGCGGTCCAGGCGGGGAAGGCGCACATGAGTGACGAGGTGGCAGTGATCGGTGGGGGGCTGGGCGGCCTGAGCGCCGCGGTGACGCTCGCCCAGCGCGGCGCCAGAGTGGTGCTGTTCGAGAAGGAGCCGCAGGTTGGCGGCTATGCCATCGCCTTTCGTCGGCAGGGGTACACCTTTGATCTGTCGCTGCATGTCGTGCCCTCGGGCGCACCGGGGGCCGAGTTCAGCCGGCTCAATACGGGCCTGGGCATCGCTGGCGAGGTGACCCTCCTGCGCCTGGAGCAGGGCTTCCGGGTCTGCATGGGCGATACCGACTTCCAGATGCCCAACGATGTCGACGCACTGTTCGCCAAACTGCAGGCGGAGTTCCCGGCCGAGAGCGACGGTCTGCGCGCCCTACGCCGGAATCTGGAGGGCCACGCGCGCGTCTACGTGCCCCTGTTTGACGCGACCGTCTCCAAGTGGCGCTCGGTACCGCCCTTCCTGCTGCGGCTCCCGGTCTTTCTGCAGCACACGGTGCTCGACTCGAAGCGTTACGTCAACCGCTACGTGCAGGATCCCCGGCTACGAACGATCCTTTTCCAGCCGGCGGCGCTGATGGGCGTGCCGATGGACCACCTGCCGACGGTCAACTTCATCATGATGTTCAGCATCATGCTGGGTGGCGGGATGTATACGATCAAAGGCGGTGGCCAGGCGGTCACCGATGCGCTCGAACGGCGTTTCCTGGCGTTGGGGGGCACGATCCGCACGGGCTCGGAGGTGGACAAGATCGTCGTTCGGCAGGGGGTCGCCGTCGCCGTGCGTACCCGCGCTGGCAGCGAGCACGCGGTGGCCGGGGTGATTGCCGGCGTCAGTCCGTACGTGCTGACGCAGCACCTTATCGGGCTTGAGTACTTCCCAGCGGCCTACCTGGAGGCATTGCGGACGTTACGGCCGTCGATGTCCGCCGCGGTGGTGAGTCTGGGGCTCGACTGCCACCCGCGCGCGCTCGGTATCCACAATCACATGACGCTCCTGATCCCCGCGGCGGACGTCGGCGGTAGCCAGTGCCCGCCGCCCGGCAGCCTGCGCCTGCCGGGGTTCGCGGTGACGGCGCGCGGGGTCACGGAGCCGGATGCGGATCCCGGCTGGGGGCACACGCTGAGCGTCGTCGGCCTGGCCAACCTGGCGCCGTGGCAGGCGTTAGGCCCAGAGGAGTACCGGCAGCGCAAAGAAGAGCTGATCGACGACGTGGTGCAGCGCCTGGGCCAGCAGTTCCCCGGACTGCCGGCCCACATCCGGGTCCGCAACGCCGCCACCCCCGTCACGATGGCGCGTTACACGGCCAACCCCGAGGGCGCCATCGCCGGCTTTGACTGCTCCTGCGGTATGCATCGTAATATCCTGCGCGTAAAAAAGTTACCATTGCGTAATGTCCACCTCGCCGGGGCCTGGACGGACCGCTTAGGCGGGTTCATGCAGAGCATCCGGGCGGGCGTGGAAGCGGGCGAGGCTCTGGCGCGGGGGATGGGACGGTAAGCGCTCACACGGCGGCGTTGACGCGTTCCACCAGCGCGGCGACGCCGTCGGCATCGCCGGTGAAAAAGGCTTGGATGGCCTCATCGCGGAAGGCGACCGGGTCCTGCCCGGTGCGCCGACTCATCAGACAGAGGTCGTCCGAGATCCCGGTGGGCAGGCCCAGCGCTGCCAAACGTCGGCTGAACGCCTGGGTGGCGCGGCGGATCTCGCGGTTGGAACGGCCATCGATGTGGACGGCCACGTCGGCCCACAGGGTCGGCGGCAGCAGCAACTTCGCCTTCCAGAGCAGCCCTTGGCGACGGTAGGCCTCACGGTCCGGAAAGTGGATGCCATAGCGTTCCGGGTGCTCATACCAATCCGTGCGCGGCGTGACGATGGGTGCCTGCAAGGTGAGGGCATCGGGCGGCGCGGCGGCCAGCAACGCCAGCGTTTCGGCCTGGCTGGCGGCGTCGTCGCCCGGGGCGGGTACGATCAGGCTGCCCACCGTGAACAGGCCGGCGGCGCGGGCCCGCTGCAGGGTGTCGGCAATGCCCGCCACCGTCGTCCCTTTACGCATGCGGTCGAGCACGCGCTGACTGCCCGACTCGATGCCGAAGAACAGCGCTTCGCAGCCCGAACGTTGCAGGCGGGCGAAGTCGGCCTCGGCGCTATCGCGGACGTGGGCAAACGAGGCATAGGCGACCCGGCGACCGCTCTGCAGCACGGCGGCGGCGAAGTCGTTCAGCAGGGCGTAGGGCGTGCAGGACCCGGCAAAACGGAAGGTATGGACGCCGGGATCGCGGCCGAACAGGTCCAGTTCGGCGAGCAGGCGTGGGACGCTCTTGACCCGGAGGTGGCGGTCACTCTTGACGGGGTGGATGCAGAAGGCGCACTGGTTGCGGCAGCCGCGGCTCTCGTCGACCACGATGATCTTGATCTTGTTGCTGCCGCGCATGGCCGGATAGATGTCGGGTGCGTAGGCGGGCATGGGCAGGCTGTTCAAGTCCGCGACGTGGCAGGCCGGCGTGGTGCGGACAGCGCCGCCATCGCGGTAGACCAGGTTCGGCAGGGCGGCCCAGGCGGCGGGATGGTCGCCCTCGGCGGCGAGGGCGACGATGGTCTCCTCGCCATCCCCGTACACGCAGGCGTCGAACGCCGGGTAGACTTCAGGCACGAGATCAGCGAACATGTCCACCTGCGGCCCGCCCGCAAACAGGCGCACGCCGGGACAGGCGCGACGCAGGGCGTCGGCGATCGTGGCGGAGCCCTCGATACCATCGCCATTCCAGAGCTTGAAGCCGACGGCTTGGATCCCGCGGGCACGCACCCGCTCCACCACTTCACCCGCGATTTCGGCGACCACGCGCGCCTGCCAGCGGGTCCGTTGCGACTCGCAGCGGCGCAAGGCCAGGAGGGCAGCGCCCTGCTGGACGCGGGCCCACAGCGAGGGCTGTGGCGGCCGCAGGCGGCGCCAGGCGGCAACGAGGCGCGGGTGCAGCGCAGGGTCTGCCAGGCGGCGCAGTATGTCCACCGTCCCGTAGTCGAGGATCTCGACCTCGCGCCCGTCGGCCAGCAGCGCTCCCGCCAGGTTGGCGAGGCCGTTGTCGGGCATCAGGCTGTTCGGTGCGTAGGGGTAGCCGGCGTAGTTGACGAGCAACCAACGGTCAAGACTGTGACGGGCCACGGGATCACCTCGGGTCACGGTCCCCCGAGAGTCTGCTCACCGCGGGCGAGGGACGCACGCGTGGAGTATGGCTGCGGCCGGCTCGGTGTCAATCGTACGGGCGAGGAATCGGCGGCACTTCAGGCTCATTGCGGTGCGTCCCCGGCGATGAAACCGCGGTCGGTCGGCAGGGCAATCCGCATGGTCGTGCCCTGTCCCACCTGGCTCTCGACGCTCAGGGTACCACCGTGCGCTTCCGCCACTTTGCGGGCAATGAACAGCCCCAGGCCCATACCGCCGCGGCTCTGTTTGGTCGTGAAATGCGGCCTGAAGACCTGCTCGATGTGCTCCGGCGGGATGCCGCAGCCGTTGTCGGTGACGCAGATGAGCACCCCGGCCTCGTCGCGTCGCGCGGTAACCCGGACGTAGCCGGCGGTGGCGGGCAGCGCCTGGATCGCGTTGTGGATGATGTTGGCCAGGGCGCGGCCCAACTGCACGTGATCGCCAAGCACCAGGGTGACCTCGGCCTCGGTGTCACAGAGAAGACGCGCCTGCGCCGCCTGTGCGGCGGGTTGGCAGGTGGCCACCACTTCCTGCACGAAGGCGTTCAGTGCAAACGCGGTCGGCTGGCTAGGCTCCTGTTTGATCAACCGCCCCCAGGTATCGAGCATGTCCTTGCATTGCAGGATGGTCCGCTCCATCATGGCCAGGTACTCGTCGGTCACGGAAGGCTCGGCGGCGGCGCCCGCCGCCGCCCCGCCGCCCAGTTCCATGCGCAGGAGTTCGGCCGAGCCGCAGGCCACCGCGAAAGCGTTGCGGAGATCATGGACGAACTCGGCGGAGGCCTGTCCGAGCTCCGCCATGTGGTCTTTCTGGCGGAGTTCAGCCGTCAGCCGCCCCTGCATCTCCTCCATCTCGACGGCGAGCTGCACGCGTTTGCGCCGCAGGCGTGTACGGGCAACATGCCAGTGGACGGTACGGCGCATCTCACCGGCATCGAAGGGCTTCTCGAGGTAGTCGTTGGCGTCGTTGCGCACGGCCTCCTGCGCGGTGCCTAGGGCGGCATAGCCGGTGAGCATGATGACGGCGGTATCGGGATCGATCCGCCGGATCTCGCGCAGGCCCTCGATGCCGCTGCGACCCGGCATGCGGATGTCGAGGATCACGGCATCGGGCACGTGTTCGCGCAGCAGTTCCAGGCCGCGGTCGACCCCCTCGGCACAGAAGACGCGGTAGTCGGGCTTCAGCAGGAAGCGCAGGCTTTCGCGTGGCCCCAGCTCGTCATCGATGACCAGTACCTTCGGGGTGGTGTCAGTGGGCGGCATCGGCAGCCTCGCACTCAGAACGCGATGGTATAGGTGAGAGCGCCAAGTTGGGCGTCGAGATCGTAGTCCCCGTCGTAGGCCGGATTCTGGTTGCCGCGCACCTCGCGGGTGCTGAACAGGCCCATGGCGTAGGCGAGATCGACGCGGTGGCGGCCGGAGTGGAAGCCCAGACCCATGCTGACCACGGACTGGCACTGATCGAGCACCGCGGGCGAGAAGGTGCTGTCCGGTATCGGCGAATCAAGATAGACATAGCCCGAGCGCAGGGTCCAGCACTTGGCAAAGCGCCACTCCGCACTGAGGCCGGCAGTCCAGGTGTCGTCCCAGTTCTGCGGCGTGCTGGACATGCCGACTCCCTGGATCAGGGTGTTGTTGGCGCCGGCGTCGAGGTCCATGGTTTCGTAGCGCGAGAACTCGAGCCACTCGACGTCCGCCTCGACGCGCAGGCACTCGCTGACCTGTAGGCCGTAGCCCAAGGCAACGATGGTGGGGAAGGCGAAGGTGGTGCTCAGGTCGCTCTGCGCGGCGACCAGCCCGCTGGCGAGCAGCGGCGTGGACGCGCCGCGCACGTCCAAGTCACCCTCGAAATCGATGTCGAAGGGGGTCCGGTAGGTGAGGGCCAGGCGCTGGCGCTCGGTGAGGCGCCAGGTGATGCCGAGGTTGGCCCCCAATCCCCAGCCCTCGGCCTCGGCCCTCGCCTCCCCTTCCCCGCCGCCCAGGGCGCTCGGCCAGGGCAGGTATTGCCGGAAACCCAACTGGCCGTAGTAGACATCCAGCCCAGCCCCCAGCGAGAGGCAGTCCAGAGCCCGCCACGACAGCGCCGGGGTGATGTCCACCACACTCATCTCGGTCTGCACCGGGGCGCTGTAGCGGAACAGACCCTGTTCGTCCCACTGGGTCTGGCGGCCGTAGGGGACTTGCACGCCCAGCCCGAGGCTCAGGTCTTGCGGCGACAGCGGCCAGGCCAGTGCCAGTGCCGGCAGGACCGACCACGGAGCGTCCGTCTCCGTCTGGCCAAGGGCACCACTGTACTCGGCTCCGCTATAGCCCACGACCCCCGAAAGCTGCAGTTGGCGCGCGCTGACATCGTCGAGGTTGGCGGGGTTGTAGAACACCGCCGAAGCGTCGTCCACCCAGACGATGCACTTGCCCGCCTTCCCCAGGGCGGCAGCCGTCGCCGGGGGGTTGCGGAAACCATCCGCAGACGCCCCGCAGGCGAGACACAACATCACCCCGGCAAGGCGCTTAGTCACAGTCCGAAACGAGGTCATCGGAGGCCCCTGTTCTAAGTGCGGTCTGACCGCCATCCGGCACCGGCAGATGCGTGGCGACCGCTGGTTCGTAGCACGGCGCGTGCCAAGAGCGACCGGCCGGTTTGCGGGCTCGGCGCAGGCCGGCTGAGGTCGTCGCGAGGGCCGTTCCCGCCCGCAGTGCTCGGAAAGTGCACGATTGTGCACGCTGGCGCGTGCATTTCCGAACGGTGCGCCTACGGTATCCCAACTTCTGTCGTACGTTCTTGTACACAACGATGACTCTATGAACCCTGCCATGACGGGCAATGGCCGCTGTCCGGTAGTGACCGGCGTCGGCGTGGTGGCGGCCAACGGCATCGGGGTTCCGGCCTTCTGGGACAGCCTGGTGCACGGCCGTTCGGCGGTGGGTCCGATCACCCTCTTCGACGCCAGCCGTCTGCGCCAGCGGATCGCGGCGGAAGTCAAGGGTTTCGATCCGCACCACCATCTGCCCGCAGGGGTGAAGTGGAAGCGGCTGGCGCGGCACACCCAGTTTGCGCTGGCGGCGGCGGACATGGCGTTGCGGGACGCGGGTTTGACGGCAGCGCAGCTCGACCCCGGCCGGCAGGTCTGCGTCGCCCTCGGCGTCAGCACCAGCGCCATCGAGGTGGTCGAGATCGCGGCGCAAGGCTGGCAGAACGGCGACCGGCTGCAGCCCTGGCTGGTCTGGGCCTCGCAGCCGAATGCGGTGGCGGCGGCGGTAGCGGAACGCCTGGGCGGGCGCGTCTCGTTACTGACGCTCGCCACGGCCTGCCAGGCTGGCATGGATGCCATCCTGGCAGCCTGCGAGGCGGTGCGCTCGGGACGCGCCGAGGTGGCGCTGGCCGGTGGCGCCGATGCGCCGATCACGCCGTCGACCTGCGCCTCCTTCGGCGCCAGCCATCTGCTTTCCTCCCGCAATGACGACCCGAGCCGCGCCAGTCGGCCGTTTGACCGCGACCGCGATGGCGGCGTGTTGGGGGAAGGTGCTGGCATAGTGGTCATCGAGAGTCTGGAGCATGCCCGCCGCCGCGGCGCCACGCCGCGGCTGGAACTATGTGGCGGCGCCACCCGTATGGACCGGCGGGGCCAAGCGCCCGCCGACGGCATGGGTGAGGCGATGGAGTGCGCGCTGGCCAATGCCGGCCTACGTCCCGAGGAGGTCGGCGGGGTCTGCGCGCACGGCCCCAGCGATCCGCGCATCGACCGGGTCGAGACGGCGATGATTCGGCGGGCACTGGGGCGGCAGGCCTACCGGGTGCCCGTGTTTTCCATCAAGGGCGTGACCGGCAATCCCCTGGCGGCGGCCGGCCCGCTCCAGGTCATCAGCGCTCTGCTGGCGATGCAGCAAGCGACCATCCCGCCGACGGCCAATTACGAACACGCCGATCCCGAGTGCGATCTGGACTATGTGCCGCAGGCCCGACGCAATGCGGTCGAATGCCTGCTGGTGAACGTGCATGGCATGGGCGGCGGCAACAGCGTACTCGTCGTTCGCAAACCGTTACGATGCTGACCCTTTTCACGGCTTTCGTGATCTTCGCTCTGCTGGCCAACGTGCTGGTCGGCGGCATCGTGTTCGTGACCAACCCGCGGCGTTCGGCCAACCGTGTTTTCGCTGTGCTCTCGCTGTTCATTGCCGCCTGGCTAACCTGCCAGGCGCTCGGTTCGAGCGCCACGACCGAAGCCGGGCTGGGGTTCTGGATCCGTCAGGCCTGCGCCAGCAGCGCCTTCCTGCCGCTGATCTTCTACATGCTGCGCAACGCTGTGCTTCACCCCGACTGGCCGACCCGGGTCGTGCTACGCCGCCCGCCGCTGTGGGCCGCGGCAGCGGTGGTTGTCGCTGGCCTGTGCCAGGCCCCCGGTTTCCTGCGTGGGGCACGCCTGGCGGTGTCGCCGACCGCGCTAGGCGAGCCGGTGTACGGGCCCCTTTTCGGGGTTTTTGCGGCGTACTGGGGGGCGGCGGTGATGGCGCTGGTCTGGAGCTTCGTCCGGGTTCCGTCGAGCCTGCAGGGCGTCCGCCGCCTGGAGCTGCGCTTCATGGCCCTGGGGTCGATCCTGGGTCTGCTCCCGGGCGTGGTCCTGGTCCTCCTGATTCCGATACTGACCGGGAGTTCGCAGGCCGTGCGCTACTCGCCCTTCGCCGTGGTCATCTGGCACGCCACCATCGCCTACGGCATCGCCACCCGGCGCATCATGGGGGTGGCCGAGTTCCTGCAGCGTGGGACGGCCTATGTGGTGCTGGCTGGCGGTCTCGTCCCACTCTACTTTCTAGTCTTCGCAGGCTTCCGCTTTGTGCTCCGGAATGTCGAGTCCGGCGACGTTCTGGCCCATCTGCTCGCGACGCTGATTGTCGCCTCGTGCCTGGCGCCGGCCAACACGCGCTTGCAGCGTGGGGCGCGGCGGCTATTCGCCGCGGATCGCGACCAGGTCGCCGAGTTGCTGCAGGAGGGCAGCCATCTGACGCGCTCGATCACGACCATCGACGCCCTGCTGGTCAGCTTCGGCCGGCTGGTCCAACAGACGCTCGGCGTCGAGACGGTGCGCATCTACATCCGGTCCGGCAACCGCTTTGAGTTGCGTCACCGCGACGACGGTCCGAGCCTGGCGGCGGCAGGGTTTGCCGACGATGATCCGCTGGTGTGTGCGTTGCGCGATGCCGGCCGGCCGCTGGTGCGCGACGTCATGCGGCGGGCCGGTGGCGAACACACGCAGGTGCATGCCGAGCGCCGCCTCGCGCGGGTGGATGCAGAAGCCGCCGTGGGGCTGCGCTCGAAAGGCGAACTGGACGGCTTCATCCTGCTCGGACGGCGCCTCGACGGCCGGGTTTTCGCGGCCCGCGAGGTGGACGTACTGGATGTGCTGGGGGACCAACTGGGCATCGCCATCGAGAACGCGCTGCTCTATACCCGCTTGCAGGACGCCAAGGTCTACAACGACATGCTGCTGGACAACCTGGTCACCGGCGTCGTCGCCGCCGACGCCGGCGGTCGCATCACCGTCTGCAATCGTGAAGCCCGGCGCATCCTCGGCCTGCTCGCCCCCGCCGCCGCGCCTGGCTGCCTGGCCGCCGAGGTCTTGCCCGAGCCCCTGGCGGAGGCGCTGCAGCAGTGCCTGACGGCGGCCGTGGGCGTGCGCGACAGCCCGACGTTGTTGCGGCCCCGGACCCCGGTTGAGCTGCCGATTCGCTACGGCACGGCCGTGCTGACCGGCTCGGCGGACCGACCCCTGGGCGGGTTGCTGGTGCTGCAGGATGTCTCCGCCCTGCGCCGGCTCGAGGAACAGGTCCGGCGCAGCGACCGTCTGGCCAGCCTTGGCACCCTCGCCGCGGGGATGGCGCACGAGATCAAGAACCCTCTGGTCAGCCTGAAGACCTTCGTCCAACTGCTGCCAGAGCGCTACGACGACCCCGAGTTCCGCACCATCTTTACGCCGCTTCTGGGCACGGAGGTCAGCCGCATCGACGCCGTGGTCACCCAGTTGCTGGGCTTCGCGCGGCCGGTCAAGACCAAGCTGGTACTGACGCCGGTGCACGCCGCCATCGCGGCCTCTCTGCGCTTGGTCGCGCAGCAGATCAAGAGCAAGAACCTGGAGTTGGTGCAGCGCTGTCAGGCGGCCGCGGATGAGGTGCTGGGAGACGAGCACCTGCTCAGTCAGGTGTTTGTGAACCTCTTGTTGAACGGCATCGACGCCACCCCTGCCGGCGGCACGCTGACCGTGGTCACGCGCCTCACGGAACGTCCCCTGAGCGCCTGGCGCGCCGGCCAGGAAGCCAGCGCCTGGATCGAGGTGCAGGTGCGCGATACCGGCCCCGGTATCACCGCGGAGGACCGGCCCCGCGTCTTTGACCCCTTCTTCACGACCAAACCCAACGGTACCGGCTTGGGCCTGTCCGTGACCTATGGTATCGTCTGCGACCATCAGGGCTGCATTGACGTGGAGAGCGAACCTGGCCAGGGTGCTTGCTTCCGCGTGTCGTTGCCGCTGCTGCCGAGGAGTGACTCGTGACCTTACCGACCGCCTGCATCCTGCTCACCAGCGATCCCGAGTTAGCGCGGCGTCTGAGCCTGGACGTCGCGGACCTGGCGGACCTCCGTACCGTCGGCTCGCGCGCCGAACTCGAGCGTTGGCAGGAACGCACCGGACCCACGCCGCTGCTGCTTGACCTGCGGCATGCCGAGAGCGCGGGCCTGATCGCCGAGGCGAGCGCGGAGACGCGGGCCACCGTGGTCGGGCTCGGCCAGCCGGAGTCGGACTCCTTCCGTGCCGGCAGCGAGGCGGGGCTCGGTGCTGTGGTGGCGCTGTCCTGCGCCCCGGCGCAGTGGCGTCAGACCGTCCGTCAGGTGGTCGCCGTGTCCCGCTTGCTGGAGGAGCGGGACGGACTGCGTCAGCGCCTGGCGGCGGCCGAACACGCGGGCTCGGCGCGGGCGGTCGAGAGCGAGGTGGCGGAGGGGGTGCCACTGCACCCCTTCATGTGCGCGTCGCGCCATTTCCATGATCCCCCGCGCCTGCTCGAGCAGGCGGTCGAGGGCATCGCACTCGCCGCCGGCAGCGTGCGTGTCGGCGTGTTCGCGCGTTGGCGCGAGGAACCCACCTACCGCTTGCGGGCCGGGCGGGGCTGTCTGGAGGGCACGGACCAGTTCGCCTTTGCCGCCCCGGAGCCCTTGGTGCGCTGGCTGGACCGCCAGGCCCATCTGGTCTGCCGGCCGCACCTGGCCCACGTTGCCAACCCCCAGGAGCGCCTGCTGCTGCAGCGCGCGCTGGATGCCGTCGGTGCCGAGGTCATCCTACCCCTGCCCGGCAAACAAGGGCTGCTGGGGTGGGTGTTCATCGGCCATCGGGCGACTGGCCTGCCCTTCGCGCCGCGGGATCTGACCGACCTGGCGGTCATGGGTGAGCACCTGGCGACGCTGCTGGAGAACGCGCTGCTCTATGCGGAGATTGCGCTGCAGAAGACGCTTGCCGAGAATCTTCTGGAGGCGGTTCCCGTCGGCATTGTAGCGGCGTCGGAGGATGGTACCGTGCGCTGGTTTAACCGGGCGGCCGAGGGCATTCTCGGCCTGACCGCGGCGGCCACCGTGAACCGCCCGGTCGAACAGGCCGGCAGCCGCGTCGCGGACGCGGTCCGTCGCGCCCTTGACGGCACGTTGCCTGACCAGCCGCTGGCCTGGACCGACGCCGCCACCCGGCGCACCATCCAGGCCAGCGTGCACCGCGTCGGCCGCGACCACGCGCACCTGGGCGCCATGCTGCTCCTGACCGATGCCACCCGCGAACGTCTGCTGCGCGAGCGGCAGGAGGAACTCGACCGGCACGCCTTCTGGAACGACCTCGCCGCCGCGATGGCGCATGAGGTGCGCAACCCACTGGTCGCCATCAGCACCTTCGCCCAACTGCTGCCGGAGCGCTACAACGACGAGGAGTTCCGCCAGGAGTTTCACGCCATCGTCACCGCTGAGGTGCAGCGCCTGAACCTGATCATCACGCAGATCAGCAGCTTCGCCCACCCGCCCGTACCCACGTTCCGCGACCTGGCACCCAGCCAGGTCGCGGAACAGGCGCGGGAGCATGCCCGGAGTCTGCTGCCGGCGAGCGCGCCGAGCATCGAGGTGAAGATCGAGGCTGATCTGCCGCTGCTGCGGGCGGACGAGACCGCGCTGACGGAGGGCCTGGGACACCTGCTGGTCAACGCCTGCGAAGCCCTGGCGAGGCGGCCCGGCGGCAAGGTCGTGCTGCACGTCCGACGCACTGGGGCAGCCGGCCTCGGTGCCCTCGCCTTTGCCGTCAGCGACACCGGCCCAGGAATCCCGGACGAGATGCGCGACAAGCTCTTCTCGCCCTTTGGCACCACCAAAGCCCGCGGCCTGGGCCTGGGCCTGCCCCTGGCGCGGCGGGCGGCGGTGGACCACGGTGGACAGATCGAGGTGGACTCGACGCCGCAGGGCACGACGGTGACCCTATTGCTGCCCCTGGAGCGCGGAGTGTCAGACCATGCCGAAACTGCTGATCGTTGACGACGAACGCGGCAGCCGTGAGTCGCTGCGGCTGATTTTTAGTCGCGACTACAGCGTGCTGCTTGCGGCCTCGGCGGCGGAAGCGCTGGAGCTGTTGGCGCAGGAGCCGGTGGACCTGGTGCTGCTCGATGTGATCCTACCTGGTCAGTCCGGGATCGAGGTGCTGCGGCAGATCCATGCCACCTTTCCTGGTCTGCCGGTGATCATGGTCAGCGCCTCGGCATCCATTCCGCCCGTGGTTGAGGCCATCCGCCTCGGCGCCTTTGATTTCGTCAGTAAGCCCTTCGACATCGAGAGCCTTCGCCACGCCGTACGGCGGGCCCTGGAAACCGGTCGCCTGCACCGTCAGGTGGAGGTGCTCGAGACCGAGTTGTCGCGGGCCTTCCCGACGCAGGCCATCGTGGGCGGCAGCCCGGCCTTCGTTGCGGCCCTCGACCAGCTCCGCAAGGCCGCTGCCACGGACGCCACCGTGCTGATCCAGGGCGACAGCGGCACCGGCAAGGAACTGGCCGCCCGCTTGCTGCACGCCGAGAGCCCCCGCCGCGCCGAGCCCTTTGTGGCGGTCCACTGCGCGGCCCTGTCCGAGCACCTGATGGAGAGTGAGTTGTTCGGCCATGAGAAGGGCGCTTTCACCAGCGCCGACCGGCAGAAGCCGGGGCGCTTCGATCTGGCGGGGTCGGGCACGCTGTTCTTCGACGAGGTTGCCGAGATGTCCCTGGCGACGCAGGTGAAGCTGCTGCGGGTCGTGCAGGAGCGCGAGTTTATGCGGGTCGGTGGTACACGGGTCGTGCGCACCCGGGCGCGCATCGTCTCGGCGACGGCGCGGGACCTGCGCCGCGAGGTGGCCGATGGGCGTTTCCGCGACGACCTCTTCTACCGCCTGGGCGTGGTGCCGGTACGTCTGCCGCCCCTGCGGGAGCGGCGCGACGACATTCCGCGCTTGGTTGAGCACTTCCTGGCCCAGTTGGCACCGACCCTGCACGCAGTGACGCGCAGCGTGGACCCCGCGGCCCTGGCGCGCCTGTGCGCGTATGATTGGCCGGGCAATGTGCGCGAACTGCGCAACGTCGTCGAGCGCGCCCTGGTGCTGCACGGTCGCGAACCGGTGCTTACCGCGGCCGCGCTGCCGGAGGAGTTCCAGTCGGCCCTGCCGGCCGCGGTGGCGGCGCCGCTTGTCACCACCGGCGCTGGCACGTTGGATGCCGCCGTCGCCGCCTGTGAGCGCCGCCTGATCGAGGGAGCGCTGTGCCAGGCCGCCGGCGTACAGACGCGCGCCGCCGAGATCCTCGGGACCACACGCCGTATCCTGAAGTACAAGATGGAGAAGCTGGGTATCGGCGATGGCGCCACGCTGCCCAGCCAGCCTCCGCCCTGAGGAGTGCCGAGATGGCGGACTCTGCGTTCTACAGCGTTACCCCTGGGGCCAGCCTGCAGCGCTGGCCCACCGTCGACGCCGCGCTGGACGCGCGCCGTCAGGGCGGGTACGCCTGGCTGAACTACGTGGACCCTAGCGCCGAGGAGTTGGCGGCACTGATCACACCCCTGGGCCTGCATCGGCTTTCGATCGAGGACTGCCTGGACGCGCAGCAGGTCCCGAAGATCGACGACTTCCCCAGCCATACCTTCCTCCTGCTCAACGTCTACCGTTACGCGGAGCAGGCGTTCACCGTGGCCGAGGTGGACTTCTTCCTGGGCAGGGATTTCCTGGTTACCGTCAGTGGCCACGGCGCCGCGGAGGGCAGCGTTCAGGGCGACCTCGAGGCGCTGGTGCGGCTGGACCTGGAGACGGCACGGCGCGGCCCGGACTTCCTGCTGCACACGATCCTCGATCATACCGTGGACAGCAAAGCCGTCGCCATCGAAGCTCTGGAGGATGACATTGACGTGGCCGAGGAGGCGATGCTGCGGGACGCCGGCGCCTTCCAGTTGGCCGACCTGATGCTGCTGCGCCGGGCCCTGCTGACCCTGCGCAAGAGCCTGTTCCACGAACGGGAGATAATGGGCCGGATCTGCCGTCGTGACTGCGCCTTCGTCTCGGAACCTGCCATCTATCACTTCCGCGACATCTACGACCATCTGACCAAGTTCTTCGAGCTCATCGAGATGAACCGGGACATCGTAGCGAGCCTTACGGAGGTCTATCTGTCGCTGGTCAATAACCAGATGGCAAAAGCCGCAAACGAAACGAACCTCAGCGTGCGGCGGCTGACGCTCATCACCACCATCTTCATGCCGCTGACCCTACTCGCGGGGATCGGCGGCATGTCCGAATGGAGCATGATGACCGGCCCCGGGAACTGGCCAATCGCCTACCCCGCGTTCCTGGTCGCCATGCTCGCCATCGGCGTCATCAACTACTACGTCCTCAAGCGGCTGGAGTCGCGGGGTGCCGACGGCGGGGGCTGAGGCGCGGCCCGGCGTTGGCAGCCCACCGCCTCTCCACGGGTCGGAACCGTACCGCCGCGTGCCCCCACGCGGCCGCGGGTGAGGGCACCCGCGCGTACTGACCTCCTGCGGTGGCGGCCCACCGCCTCTCCACGGGTCGGAACCGTACCGCCGCG
>CAILUI010000259.1 GCA_903837355.1 uncultured Victivallales bacterium | reverse complement strand
GTGCGCTTCCTGGCCTATCTCGTGTTCGGCGCGGTGTACGTCTGGTGCGCCTGGATCCTGTGGCGCTCGACGGACCTGCCCGAATGGCTGACCTACCAGCGGCAGCGCCGCCGCGAACAGTGGTGGTAAGCGGTGGTTGAAACCGCCCCGAGTGGCCTTATGCTGCGGGCACCATGACCTGGCGTGCCGTCATCCTGGGTTTCCTGGGCGTCGTCGCCCTGAGCGGCTTCAACTACATTAATGACAACGTCCTCAAGCAGACCTTTCTGCTGGGCAACTACCTGCCCGTGGCGGTCTACGGCGTCCTGATCTTTACCGTCGTCGGCATCAACCCGCTCCTCGCCTGCATCCGTCAGCGCTGGGCTTTGAGCGGCCGCGAGATCGCCCTGGTCCTGGCCATTGTGCTGGCCTGCTGCTGCATTCCTGGCGACAGCCTGCTGCGCTGCTTCACGACCTCGTTGGTGTTGCCGCACCACTTCAGTCGCACCAATCCCGGCTGGACCGAGCGCCAGGTCCTGCAGCAGTTTCCGCCCCAGATGCTGGTGGCCCCGGGTGCCGATGAGGACCGCGTCGTCAACGGTTTCGTGCAAGGGCTGGGCGAGGCCAACCGGCATATTGGCCTGTACGAGGTCCCGTGGCTCGCCTGGGCGCGGACCTTCGCCTTCTGGCTGCCGTTGTTGTGCACGGCCTGGCTCGCCTTCATTGCCCTGGCCGTGGTCGTCCACAGGCAGTGGTCCGAGTACGAGTTGCTGCCCTACCCCCTGGCGGACTTCACGCATGCGCTGCTGCCGGCCGCGGGACAGGTGGCCAGTCCGGTGCTGCGTAACCGCGCTTTCTGGGTGGCGGCGACGGCCGTCTTCCTGCTGCACTTCAACAACTTTCTCCAGACCTTCTTCCCTGACGCGGTGATCCCGATCACGCGGCAGTTCAGCTTCGTGCCGCTGATCGAGTGGATTCCGTGGTTGAAGGAGGGGGGCGGCTGGCTGTTGCTCTCGCCAACGGTGTTCTTCTCGGTGCTCGGCTTCGCGTACTTCGTGCCGCAGGAGGTGTCGCTGTCGTTGGCTATCGGGCCCTTCCTGTGGACCATGCTGGTGGGTTTCCTGGCCACGTACGGCTTCAGCCTCACGGGATCGCTGGAGGGGTCGAGTTGGTACCTGGACCTCAAGCCGCAGACCTTTGCGCTGCTCGGCGCCAATCTGGCCGTGTTCGCCGTCATCCTGTTCTGCGGCCGTCGTTACTATCGGGACGTCCTGTGGCAGGCGCTGGGACCCGGCTTGCGGCGTTCGCCTGCCGGTCCGCCACCCGGCGCTACGGCCGTGTGGGCGGCGCGCCTGAGCCTCGTCTGTTTTGCGGCGTTGCTGATGCAGATGGCGGCGGTCGGCCTGGATTGGCAGTTGGCGCTGCTCTACATCGGCGTGACCATCGTCTTCTACGTCGTGGTGAGCCGGGTGCTGGCCGAAACCGGCCTCTTCTACTGCCAGCCGTTCTTCTTCCCGTGCGTGGCGGTCTGGGGGCTGTTCGGTTCGTCCGCCCTGGGCACGCGGGCACTGGGGATCATGTTCATGCTGACCACCATGATCATGGTCGATCCTCGCGAGTCGCTGATGCCGCTGATCACCAACAATCTCAAGCTCCTTGAGCGCCAGCAGCTTCGGCTGGGGCGCGGGGCCTGGCTGTTTGCGGCGGCCGTGCTGGTCGGTCTGGCGGTGGCCCTGCCGGTGACCCTCTACTGCCAGTACGATTTGGGCTACGCCAAGTGGGATACCTGGGGCGGCGACAACGTGCCGCAGATGGCTTGCCGGAACGTCGCCAGCATCCACGACAAGCTGCAGGCGCTGGGGACGCTGGAGTCGGCGAACGAACTGCGCGGCTGGGCCCGTCTCCAGCATCTGGCAGCGGAGCCGTCCTGCATGCTGGTGCTGGGCCTTGCTTTCGCGGTGACTCTGCTGGTCTACGTTGCCCGTCTGCGCCTACCCGGCTGGCCCTTGCACCCGGTGCTGTTCCTGACCTGGGCGACGTATCCGGCGGCCCTGACCTGCGGCTCGTTCCTGCTGGGCTGGGCCGCCAAGGGCGCCATCGTCAGGTACGGCGGTGCCAGCCTGCACCAGCGCCTCAAACCGCTGTTCCTGGGGTTGATCGCCGGCGAGATCTTCGGCGCCTTCGTGCCGACGGTGGTAGGGGTGTTCTACTACCTCGTCACCGGCCTGCCGCCCGCTGCCTTCCGGGTTCTGCCGTCGTAGGAGAGCCAGGGCGCTCGGTTGCTGGGCGGTCGCTACGCGCCGGCGCCCGGCAGGTGTCCCGCCTCGAGGAAGCTGAAGTAGCCCTGGGCGTTGAAGATGATGGGGTCCAGCAGGTGGATGCCGACCACTGTCCCCACCTCGGCGAGTTGGCGCGTGATACTGATGTCGTGGGTTGACGGTTCAAGGCTGCCGGCGG
>CAILUI010000258.1 GCA_903837355.1 uncultured Victivallales bacterium | reverse complement strand
CCAGCGGGGGTCTTTTTCTCGCGAGCAGGAGGAGGAACTGCTCAAGGCCCTGGCGGATCCTCACCGCAAGGTCATGAACAAGCCCGAGATCCGGCTGATCTACCACCTTGGCATGTTCACCGGTCAGCGATTGAAGGACTGTGTCTTGCTGACCTGGGACCGGGTTGACCTGAACAGGCCACGGATATGGGTGAAGCAGTTCAAGACCGGCAAGGACGTCTCCATCCCCATCGCCCCGCAGTTGCTTGGCGCACTGCGGGAGGCCCAGGACTGGAAGCGCGACCACTTCGTATGCCCGAACGTGGCCGCGCGGTACAACAAGCTGGACGCGAAGGGCAAGAACACCGGCAACAACCTGGTCAACATCGACGTGCTGAGGGTGATCAAGTGGATCGGGCTGGAGCCCTCCATCGAGATCCCGGGGCGCGCCCGGAAGGTCACGGTGTACGGCTTCCATTCCCTGCGGCACAGCTTCGTCTCTCACTGTGCCGAGGCCGGGATTCCGGAGGCTGTCGTCGTTTCCATCGTCGGCGCCAACTCGCAGGTCGTCGCCAAGCACTACACCCACATCGGCGAGGATGCCCAGGAAAAGGCCATCATGGCCATCGCCGGCAATACCAGCGCCACATCCGACCGGGAGCGCATCGCAAAGGCGTTGGCGATCATAGACGGCCTCAAGGACGCGAGCGAGGCCGTCAGCGAGATCCGTAGGGTCTTGGTCTCATAGGTCCGCCGCGCCCAACGAACTACGGGGCAGGACACGCGCCATCCGACTGCCCGACGGCACACACCTCTTCCGCGAGGTCAGCAAGCGTCAGCGCGAGTGGCTCGCCGCCCAACCCACTGGTACCACCTGAACGGAGATTCCAGAACGTAACTGGGCAGGCACATGCGAACTATGCGGCGATGCGTCCCGATGGAGTGTTTGCCCGCGGGCCGGGCTACATGTCGCGGCGTCTTACTGGGCAGGGGTGGCGATGGCGGGAGCCAGGGACACGCGGAAGCCGATATTGTCGTTGGCGCGCTCGGGTCTCCAGCCGCCCCGGTGGCTTGAGCGTGCCCACTCGGCTACATGCACCCAACTGCCGCCGCGCGTGACGCGAAGCGTTGCCGCCTCCGCGTTGAACGGGTCTGCTGCGGGCGAGCGGGAGAAGAAGCCTGGGTCCGACCAGTCCAGACACCACTCCCAGACATTCCCGGTCAGGTCATGGATCCCCAGCTCGTTGGGCTCTTTGCCGCCCACCGGGTGGGGGGCGCCGCGGCTGTTGTTCATATGCCAGGCGACCTCGTCGAGGCGGTCCGAGCCCGCGTAGACGGTGCCGCGGCTCTGCGTGCCGCCGCGGGCGGCGTACTCCCACTCCGCTTCGGTTGGGAGTCGGTACTCGCAGCCCTCCGGCAGCCTTCCGGCGCCGCGCTCGCGCTCGGTGAGCTTCCGGCAGAACGCATCGGCATCGTACCAAGACACGTTCGTGACCGGGAGACGGGCGCCAGAACCCGGGTCCGCGCGCTGCTCCGCCAAGGCTTGGTACTCGGCCTGGGTGACCTCGTAGCGGCCAAGCCAGAAGCCATGGGAGATGCGTACCTGATGGACGGGGCGTTCGTGATCCTCCCCATCTTTCGCGCCCATCTGGAACTCACCCGGTCCGACCCATACCAACTCCAGGCCGAGGTCCGGGACGGTCCAGCCCTGGCCCGCGGCGGGCACGGGTGCCGCCGCTCCCACCGTCGTCGGCGTGACAGCCGCGGGCTTCGTGCCCTGGAACTCGTAGGCACCGATGTCCACGTAAGAGGGCGTGCCGATCCCGGTGTTGGCCATGCCGGGGTCGTCGTAACGCGCGTTGCCAGCGAGATCGTTGGCTGGCGTGTCGGCGTCCCCCAAGCCAGCGTCGATGCAGGGCGAGGCCGGCCGTAGCCGGTAGTCGTTGACCTGGAAGGCGTCGCCCACGGCCGTGAAGCTGGTACAGTCGCCCAGGATAGTGACCGTATCGGCCGCGTTACCGACGACGCAGTACTGCAGATACTGGCTGGTTTTCGGATT
>CAILUI010000257.1 GCA_903837355.1 uncultured Victivallales bacterium | reverse complement strand
CGTCGAAGTACAGCATGGTGCTCTCGAGTGCGGTGTCGGTGTTGCGCAGGCGGCAGGTGAACTGGAAGCGTTCCGGCCACACCTGCATGAAGTCGCAGTCGGTACGCACGGCCGGGACCTGGCAGGCATCGCTGCCCAAGCCTGCGCTGGCGAGACGGTGGTCGTCGACCAGGGCCCAGCCTGTGGCCTCTGCAGCCTGCAGCATCTCGTCAAGCGCTTCCGACCAGCTCAACCACTGCGGCGAGCTTTCGTGGAAGAGCAGGCTGTCGAGAGTCTCGGCGCCGGCCGCGCCGAACAGGCGCTGGGTCAGTTGCTGCCTGGCCTTCAGGATCTCCATGAAGGCGGGCGTCAGTGGTACCAGGCCGGCATCGATGGCAGGCCTCTCGTCGGAGCCGCCGTAGGCAGTGCAGATGAGCGTCATCACAGGTGGGCCTCCGTTGTCATGTCAGGCGTAGTAACGCCGATCTACACCCGGCAGAGGGCCAGGCGTACGGTGCCATCCTGCAGCACGGACCGGCGGGCCTTGAGCCCGATGCGCTGAGCTTCCCGGAGCGTCCGGTGAACACCATAGAACTGGCGCAGCCGGCCGAACTTGGGGCCGACTTCGCGCTCCACGTGACCGTTCCACAGGTCTGCCGAGAGCGTCCAGCGGCCGTCGGCCTGGCGGTTCACCGCGATGTCGTAGGGACCTTTGAGGCGGATCACATACTCGGCTCGGTGCAGGGCCTCGCCGTAGCCTCGCGCCATGCCGGCCTTCTCGACCGGCAGGTCCAACTCGGTGCAGGCGTCTTTCAGCGCCTCGATGTCACGGATCTCGATGTCGATGTCGGTCAGATGACTCATGGTTGGGGGTGACTCCGTATTGACGATGTTTGGGGTTGGCGGGGCGCCAGGTAGCCGTCGAGCTGACCTGGCCCCTGTGGCGCACTACGCTGCTTTGTACTTGAGCTGCTCGATGGTGCAGTCCGTTGCTGCGACGTCGTCGCGCGGACCCAGGTACACCGGTTGGAAGAGCGTGCCGCTCTGCGGGAAGGCATGGAGGTAGCGAACGTCCACGGGGGTGCCCTCAATGGGGATCTCTCGCCCTGCCGGGATGGTGACGTTGCCGCAGGGGACAACACTCGCCCCGCGGAACAGACCCAGCGCGACGCTGTGCCGGTCGTTGCGGCCGATCACCAGGCACGATGCGGTCTCGTAGAACTTGAACTTGAGCTGCGCTCCGCCCGAAGCCGGCCGCCCAGGAGTGTAGGGCGCGTGCAGATCCTTGAACACCGCGCCTTCCCTGCCTTCGCTGCGCAGGCACTCGAAGCGCTCGCGCTTGGCCGCCGGCAGGCAGACGGTCTCCACGGCGCGCAAGTGCGGTTGCGGCCCCGCTGCAAGCAGGAGGTATAGCCGCCGCAGGCGCACCTCGTAGGCTTCGCTGCGCAGGTCGATGCCATCGGCAGCGAGGAGATCGAAGACGTACAGGATCTCGCCCACAGCCTCGCCATCGAGGATGAACTCGCCGTGCAGGGCTTCGGCCTCGTCGGCCATAGGTGCCGGCAGTCCGATCTCCAGTCCCAGGCGGTTGATCCCAATGAGCAGTCCGTTGGATTTGCGCAGCAGCAGGCGGCGGCCGTCGAACTTCTCCTGCAGGGCATAGTCAGGCGAGTCCAGCAGATGCATGAGCCCCGTCTCGTCGATGGGGTTCAGGAGCTGGCAGGCGATGCCGGTGTCGCGTTTCTCGTTGGCGGTATTCCGGTACGGCGTACCATCTTCGGCAGGCGTGTAGCCTTTGGCGGTCTTCTCACTCACCAGACGCTGGTAGATGGCGCGGGCTTCCTGGTAGGGGACGGGGCCATTGGTCTTGGTGCCGGTCTGCAGGGTGGAGCCCCGGCGGCCATAGGCGAAGGCAACCGTGAACAGGCCGTTGCCAGCCGGTTCCATAGCAGCCTGATAGACCTTGTCGGACGTGCCGGCGCGATAGTGGAGGGTGATGCGGTCAGGTCTGTCGGTGGGTAGGGGTGCCATGGGGGTTCGGCTTTCCTCTGTAGGGTGCGGAACAGGTTCACTGGCTGGCGGGGATCTCAGCGCCAGCAGCCCTGTGGCGGTTTCACCAGCCGGTCGAGGATGCTCTTGAGTTCCTCGGGCGTGCTGTATGCGTACGTGGCGCGGGTCTGCCAGTCGTTGTCGCCCCAGGGGTAAGGGCAGACGGCTTGGGTCACACGGTCGGCGGTCACCAGCAACACGTGGTCGCCATCCACGGGCGACCAGTCGGGGCGCACCCAGACGCTCTCGATGCGCGGCAGGCCGCACTGGTGACGGCAGTTGCCGTAGTGGCCGGTGCGGTAGCCGTTCTCCTGGCACCAGCCCTTGATGCGTTCGCGGACAGACTGCGTGGATTCTGTGGGAACCTGTACGGACGTGGCCATGGTTGCTGTTCCTCCTGGTGGTGGGTAGGTAGCGGGGACGACAACGGAGTCCACAGGGGGTTGTGACCCCTACGGACCCCGCGCCAGTGCT
The DNA here is from genome assembly GCA_903837355.1 of uncultured Victivallales bacterium. Lineage (GTDB taxonomy): Bacteria > Verrucomicrobiota > Lentisphaeria > Oligosphaerales > JAFGRS01 > CAILUI01. The sequence goes on along the minus strand of CAILUI010000257.1, from coordinate 1,196 downwards.
GACACGATCTCACGACGCCAGCGCGAAACGCCGCTGGCCCATACGGCCGAAGTTTGCAGCCAGATCCGAGGTGTCCTGGGCGGCAAGTTCACGCGCCTTGGTGCGCAGCCGTTCCAGGCCCTGCACCAGGCTCACTTCAGCTTTGCCATCGCTGCGGTACTCCTCGGCACTGCGGCCCAGGAGTTCGGCCCGTGCACGATCCAGCTCCTGGGTCATCTGGCGATCACCCGCGAAGTTGAGGGCCTTGAAGCGCTCGATGAAGTGCACCAGCCGGTTCAGGGTCTTCTGGTGTACGCTGCCGGTGCCATCGATGGTGGTCAGCATCTCACTGCAGAGCTGCGCCGTCTGCCGGCGCATTTCGCTCACACAGTCACTCACGAAGCGCTCGCAGGATTCCTCGATCTCACGCCGGGCCTGCTGAGCTGCATCCCGGCGCACCTGCATGAGTTCCTGGCGTGTGCCCAACTCGATGAGTTGCGCCTGTGGGACATCCGGGACGGCGATGCTGAAGAGCCGTACCTCGAATCCAAACGAGCGCGGCATACGCTCACTCGACGGGAATGCCTGTTCCACGGCGGCAACGAGCTTCCGGGGATCCGCCCCCAGGCGCTGTGCTGCCTCACGCCACTCCTCCAGGGCGGATGCGCGCAGTTTGGCGTAGCCTGCCAGGAAAGCGCGGGTCTCGGTCTCGAACTCGGCCTGCAGGCTGTGCAGGCGGCGCGTCACTTCGTCCAGCTTCTCGTTGGGGAGGTAGTGCGCCACACCACCCAGGAAGGGGAACGTGCTCTCCTTGACCATGGCATGAGCGCGACTCTCGAGTACCGCCAGGCGCTTCAGGCTCTCTTTGGGCACCAGGCGCTTGTGGCCCAGTGAGATCAGGCGGTCATTCACCTGGTCGCGGGCGAGGCCCAGATCCTCGGGGTTGAGCTTCTTCTGCGCGCGCCAGTAGCGTACGCTGACGCTCAGCAGGACACCCCGCTGGGTCAGGGCATCCAGGAAGGTGCTGTCGGTCTGCATCGTACGGGGTTCCTTTCGTCGGGTTGGGGTAGCCGGCAGTCAAGGCCGGCGCTTGCTGGAGCAGCGGCATGAGATCCGCTGGCGCTGACACACCGGGCACTTCTCCTGGTCGCAGCCGGGATGATGGTGGCCGCCCGCGGCGACGTTGCAGTCCGGGCAGCGTTCGCCGCTATCGCTCT
>CAILUI010000256.1 GCA_903837355.1 uncultured Victivallales bacterium | reverse complement strand
GTGACGGTTACAGCGATGTGATCGTCGGCGCGCCGCTCTACGACAACGGCCAGGCAGATGAGGGCCGCGCCTTCGTCTACCTTGGCGGCGCATCTGGCCTGTCCGCCAGCCCCGCGTGGACTGCCGAGAGCAACCAGGCTGGTGCCGAGTTCGGCTGCACGGTGGCGCCGGCAGGAGACGTCAACGGCGACGGCTACAGCGACATTATCGTGGGGGCCTACCGCTACGATAGCGGCCAGACTGACGAGGGCGCGGCCTTCCTCTGGTACGGCTCAGCCTCAGGCCTTGGTGCCAACGGCACTCCAGCCAATGCGGACTGGATGGTGGAGTCCGATCAGGCCAGTGCATCGATGGCTTACGGCGTCGCCGAGGCAGCGGGCGATGTGAACGGCGACGGTCACAGCGATATCATCGTTGGTGCGCATGGCTACGACAACGGCCAGACTGACGAGGGCGCCGTGTTTGTGTGGTGCGGGTCGGCCACAGGGCTCGGACCGAACGGCACACCGGCGAACGCGGACTGGATGGCCGAGGGCAATCAGGTTGGGGGGATGCTAGGGTTCTCAGGCGGCAGCGCCGGCGACGTCAACGGCGACGGCTACGGCGATGTCATTGCTGGGACATACATGTACGATAACGGCGAGACTAACGAGGGCGCGGCATTCGTGTGGTTTGGGTCCGCCACAGGGCTGGGGCCAAGCGGCACGCCCGCAAACGCGGGCTGGATGGCCGAGGGCAACCAGGCCTCCGGAGCCTTTGCCTATCACGCCGCCACGGTGGGGGATGTCAACGGCGATGGCTACAGCGATGTCGGCGTCGCGGCCCCGGACTACGACAATGGTGCTACCGACGAGGGGATGGTCTTCGTCTGGTATGGTTCTGCGGCCGGGCTCGGCCCAAACGGGACACCCGCCAACGCCGACTGGACCGCGGAGAGTAACCAAGCCAGCGCTTTCCTGGGTACCTCGGTCGCCTGCGCGGGAGACGTGAATGGCGATGGCTACAGCGATCTGATTGTCGGCGCCTACAAGTACGATAAGGGCGAGGCCGACGAGGGGACTGCATACGTATGGTACGGCTCGGCAACCGGCCTTGGTCCGAGCGGCACCCCAGCCAACGCGGCCTGGACTGCCGAGTGTAACCTGCCGTCGTCTTGGTTTGGCTGGTCCGTTGCGTGTGCCGGAGACGTGAATGGTGACGGCTACAGCGACGTGATCGTAGGGGCTCCCTGGTACACCAACGGCCAGTCCACGGAGGGCCGGACGTACCTTTACTACGGCGGGCCTTCCGTGCCGAGCAACACCGCGGTGTGGGTATCGGAGGTCAATCAGGCCGATGCTCAGTACGGCATCAGTGTCAGCACGGCCGGCGACGTCAACGGTGACGGCTACGCTGATGTGCTCGTTGGCGCGTCGCAGTACGACAACGGGCTGACCGACGGAGGCGCGGTATTCCTCTTCTGCGGGTCCGCCACAGGCCTCTCCGCCTCGCCAAGCTGGACGGCCGAGGGCGAGCAGGCCGGTGCTGGCCTCGGGAATTGCGTCGCTTCGGCCGGGGATGTGAACGGTGACGGGTATGATGACATCATCGTGGGCGCCTCCGGCTACGACAACGGCCAGACCGATGAGGGTGCGGCCTTCGTGTGGTACGGTTCGGCCACCGGGCTCGGGGCCAGCGGCACTCCCGCGAATGCCGACTGGAAGGCCGAAGGTAACCAGGCCGGCATCGCGTTCGGCAGGGCCGTGGCGAGTGCCGGCGACGTCAACGGAGACGGCTTCAGTGACGTGATTGTTGGCGGGTACGACCACAACGAGGTCCGCGTCTACTACGGTGCTACAGCCGGCCTACCGCCCGCCGCCTCATGGACCGCCGTGTGTGACCAGATCAGTTTCGGGATCTCCGTGGGCACGGCGGGTGACGTCAACGGAGACGGGTTCAGCGATATCATTGCCGGCGCCCATGGCTACGACAACGGCCAGACTGACGAAGGCGCGGTGTTTGTCTGGTACGGCTCGGCGACGGGGCTCGGACCAACCGGCAGTGTAGCCAACGCCGACTGGCGCGCCGAGAGCAACCAGGCGGGTGCCTACTTCGGCTACCCAGCTGGCGCCGCAGGGGATGTGAATGGCGACGGCTACTCGGACATCATCGTGGGTTCCGGTCCCTACGACAACGGTCAGGCCGGTGAGGGTGCAGTGTTCGTGTGGTACGGTTCAGCCTCGGGTCTTGGTGCCAGCGGCACCCCCGCCAACGCTGACTGGTTCATGGAGAACAATCAGGCCGGCTCACAACTAGGGTTCGGAGGCGCGGCCACGGTCGGCGACATCAACGGGGACGGGTACTCCGACGTGGGCGTGACCGCTCGGTACTGGGACGGTGCCGACACGGACGAAGGGCGGGTTCAGATCTACTATGGTTCAGCCACCGGACTGGCCGCCTCCCTCTCTTGGGTCGAGGAAGGTAACCAGGCTAACTCCCAACTCTGCCGCGTTGCAGGCGCCGGTGACGTGAACGGCGATGGTTACGCCGACCTGATCCTCGGGATCCCGTGGTACGACGGCGGCCAAGTCGACGAGGGCCAGGTCAGGCTGTTTTACGGCAATGGTGAGGCCGGCGGCGGCCCCTCCTTGCGGCCGCGGCAACGACGAGTACCAGCCGACGGTCCGGTGGCTACGCTTGGTCGGACGCACAGCACCAGCAGCGTGCGCCTTGCGGCACTGGGACGTACGCCGTTCGGCCGCGGCAAGGTGAAACTGGAGACGGAGGTAAGGCCGCGGGGCACTGCGTTTACCGGTTCCGGTACTGCGGTATCGGCGGCCTGGATGGACACGGGCGCGACCGGGGTGGAACTCGCCAACACGGTAGGGTCACTCACGTCCAACACCGCCTACCATTGGCGTGCCCGCCTCCGGTACAACCCCGCCACCTTCCCTCTCCTGCAGTACAGCCGCTGGTTTACCATTCCAACGAACGGAGCGATGGAGGCGGACTTCCGGACCGATACCGACAGTGACGGCGACGGCCTACCCGATGGCTGGGAACTTGCGCATTTCGGCGACCTAAGCCAGACTGGCACCGGGGACTTCGACTCCGACGGTGCCACCAACGCCCAGGAGTATGCGGCGGCAACAGACCCAAGGGACAACCAGTCGGTGCCTACCGGGCTCCCGGACACCGTCTTCAACGCCAACCTCGGCACCGGATTCGACATCTTCGTTAGCGCTGTCGCTATTCAGGCCGACGGGCGGGTGTTGGTGGGCGGCTCGTTTACCAGTATGAACGGTAACGGTTCCGTCCCCGACTGCTTCATGCGCTTGGCCGCCGATGGAACTCCAGATACCGCGTTCAATGCCATCCTCGGGACGGGTTTCGACGACGAGGTCAGATGCATCGTTGTGCAGCCCAACGGGAAGATCGTTGTGGGAGGGAACTTCACCGCGATCAACGGTAACCCGGCGGTGCCTGATCGCATTCTGCGCCTCAACGCTGACGGGACGCCCGACTCCGCCTTCAACGGTAACCTGGGGGCCGGCGCGGCGGGCGGGGTCGTCCATTCGGTCGTCATGCAGCCTGATGGGAAATACGTGGTCACCGGCAGCTTCACCGATTGGGGTTCTGACGCCAATGCCCCCGAGGGTCTCTTACGGCTGAACGCCGACGGTACGTTGGACTCGACATTCAACAGCAACCTCGGAGCCATCACCGGAACGCTGGGCAAGACGCTGGCGCTGCAGCCGGACGGCAAGATCCTTCTCGGCGGGGATAGCCTAGCGATTCCCGGGACCTCGTCCCCGCACCTGGTGCGACTGAACCCAGACGGCACCTTGGACACGGCATTCAACGCCTCGGTCGGCACTGGCCCCGATTCCTACTTGGTATCCGTGGCCGTGCAGTCCGATGGGAAGATACTCATCGGAGGGTACTTCACCGCCTTCAACGGGAACGCATCGGCCCCGGACAGTTTTCTCCGCCTCAACGCCGACGGGACCTTGGACTCCGCGTTCAACGGGAACCTTGGCACGGGCCTCAACAACCCCGGTTCATCGATCCTGGTTCAGACCAACGGCAAGATTCTGGTCTCTGGCTACTTCACCTCCATGAACGGGGATGCGTCGGTCCCCGACCGTGTGCTGTGTTTCAGCGTCGACGGTACGCCGGATACGGCATTCAGCGCCAACCTCGGAACCGGAGCCCCCATCAACGCTGGCGGGGTGGCGCCGGGAGGGCCCGGCCGGATCCTCCTGTCTGGGGAGTTCACTGCCTTCAACGGCGACGCGGGGGCCCCGGATGGCATTGTCATGCTCCTGACAGATCCGTCCTCGCAAGCCCTGAGCACCGACGGCTACGTCGCCACCTGGCGTAGGATCGGGGGCTGCGCCGAAGCGAATATGGTCCTCTTCCAGGCCAGTACCGACGGCACCCTGTGGACCAACGTTGGGTTTGGGGTGCGGAGTGTTGACGGATGGGAACTTGCGGGGCTCTATCTTCAGGGGAAGACGTACCTCCGTGCCGTGGCTTCTCTGCCAGGTTCGTACCTCAACGCTTCAACCGGCATCGGGTCCCAAACGCTGAACGTGGACACCGATGACGACGGCCTGCCTGACGGTTGGGAGATGGTGCACTTTGAGGGTCTGGACGAGGTCGGTACGGGCGACCCGGATACGGACGGGCTGAGTAATGCGGGCGAGTATGCCGCTGGCACCGATCCCACCGATGCGGCCAGCAAACTGACGGTTGCATTCGGGGTGCCCACGTCATCGTGTGCGGAATCTGCCGGGGTCGTCCCCCTCGAGGTCAGACTCAGCGGCACCTCGGCTGCAACCGTCACGGTTGGTTACGCCGTCACCGGCGGTACCGCAACGGGGGCCGGCGTGGACTATGCGCTGGCGAGCGGAACGTTGACGTTCAATCCGGGTGAGACGACGAAGGGGGTTCTTGTCAGCATTGGCGGCGACGCCTCTGATGAAGCCGACGAGACGTTGGTCGTGAACCTGTCGAGTCCAGCCAACGCGGCGTTGGGTACCACCACAACCCACACTTTGACCATCATCGATGACGACGTACCACCGACCGTGACCTTGAGCCGGGATAACGCGGTGATCGCGGAGGCCGGCGGGGTAGCGACCTTTACCGCCACGCTGTCCGCCGTCTCGGGCTTTCCGGTGACCGTGGACTTGGCGTTCGGCGGCACGGCTGCGCTTACGGCCGACTACGCGCGCTCCGGCACCCAGGTCGTGATCGGCGCCGGTAGCAGCAGCGGCAGCATGACGGTGACTGCAGTGCAGGACGCGCTGGACGAACCCGACGAAACGGTGGTGGTGGACATCAGCGCCGTCACCAACGGCACTGAGAACGGTACTCAGCAACAAACCACCACCATCGCCGACGACGATGCGCCGCCGACAGTGACTTTGAGCCGAGACAACGCGACGATCGCGGAAGCCACGGGGGTCGCCACCTTCACGGCAACACTATTTGCCGTATCCAGCCTGCCGGTGACGGTGGACCTCTCCTTCAGCGGCACCGCCACGCTCACGAGCGACTACACCCGTTCAGGCACGCAGATCGTGATCGCAGCCGGCAGCACCACCAGCAGCATCACTGTCACCGCGGTTCAGGACGCTCTCGACGAATCCAGCGAGACGGTAGTCGTGGACATCAGCGGGGTGACCAACGGCACTGAGAACGGCACCCAGCAGCAAACCACCACCATCGCCGACGACGATGCGCCGCCGACGGTGATCCTGAGCCGGGACAACGCGGTGATCGCGGAGGCCGGCGGGGTCGCCACCTTTACGGCCACGCTGTCCGCCGCCTCGGGCCTGCCGGTGACGGTTGACCTGGC
>CAILUI010000255.1 GCA_903837355.1 uncultured Victivallales bacterium | reverse complement strand
GCCGCGGTCACCGGCTCGCCGCCCGCGGCCGCGCCGACGCCCCGGAGCAACTCGGCCAGGGCGGCGGCGGGATCGCGCACGACCTCGGCGCTGACCACCAGGCGACGGATACCGCTGGAGGGAAGCTCGAACTTGAGATCGCGGAAGAGCCGTTCCATAACCGTCATCAGTCCACGGGCACCGGTGCCCTCACCATGGGCCCGCAGCGCGATCTCATGCAGCGCGTCGGGGGTGATCTCGAGGTCGATGCCGTAGCCGGCGAAGTCATCGCGGTACTGCTGCACGATGGAGCCTTCCGACGTCGCCAGAATCCGCTCCAGGTCGGCGGCAGAGAGCTCGCCCAGGGTGACGCGGACCGGTAGCCGGCCGGCGAACTCGGGTTCGAAGCCAAAGGCAATCAGGTCGCGCGTCTCGGCTCGGCTCAACCAGAAAGCGCGGTCCTCGGCATCGGCCGCCGCCGACTTATCGAAGCCGATCTGCGTGTTCCCGAGGCGGCGCCGGACGTGCGACGGCAGGCGCTCGAAGGCACCGCTGACGATGAACAGCATGTGCCGGGTGCGGATGGTGCGCGGCGGGGCGTCGCCCTGGGTCTGCATGGCCATCATGGCCTGCATCTGGCCCAGCATATCGGTCTGTCCGACCAGGCGGACTTCGGTATCCTCCATCAGCTTGAGCAGGTTAATCTGGACGCCGCGACCGGAGACATCGCGTTGCCCTTCCTGGCTGGGGGTAGCGATCTTGTCAATCTCGTCGATGTAGATGATGCCATACTGGGCCACGGCCACCTCGCCGTCCGCGATCCGGACCAGGTCGCGGACGATGTCCTCGACGTCGTAGCCGACGTAACCCGTCTCGGAGAACTTCGTAGCGTCGGCCTTGACGAACGGCACCCCGATGAGGCGGGCGGCACAGCGCATGAGGTAGGTCTTGCCGACCCCGGTCGGGCCGAGCAGCAGGACATTGTGCTTCGCAAACTCCCGGGTCTCATCATCGCCCTGTTCCAGACAGCGCCGCACGTGGTGGTAGTGATCGCAAAGGGCCACCGCCAGAACGCGCTTCGCCTCATTCTGGCTGATGACGAAGCGCTCGAGGTGGTCGCGGACGGCGCGAGGCGTGAGGTCGAACCTGCGCAGCCGCCGTAACAGCTCATCCCGCCCGCTGTCGGCCGGCGGCGGAGTCCCCGGACGTTCGCGGCGGCGAGCGTCGGGGAAGACCTGGCGCAGGGGCCCCTGGCGCAGGAGGTCGCGCAGGGCCTTGAGGTCGTCGTCGTCGCCGGACGGCGGGCGCGGATCACGGCTCATGCGGGAACCTCGTCGCAACAGGCGGGCGGCCGGCAAGGCGGCGAAGGTCTCAGCGGCTGGCCCGGAACAGCTCGTAGAAGCGGTCTTCGTAGTCCTCGAACAGGCCATAGCCACGCAGCTTCTCGCCGAGCGCCTTGGCTTTGTCGCGGCTGCCGGAGGCCGCACGGAAGTCCGATTCAATCTCGATCCGCACCGCATTGGGGACATTGTGGCTGGTGGCCTGCAGCAGGCCACGGCTGGTCAGGTCCCGCGTCGTCTGGGGCAGCGAGCGGCGCACGACGTCATGGATGAAATGCAGCAGCGAGACCTCCCAGTGGTCGTCCACGCCAACGATCACGCCACAGATATCGCGTTCGTTGGCCTTGGCATCCTTGGCCACCTGGTCGGCGACGTCGGCGATGTTCCCCTGCACCACTTCCTCGCTGTACTCCTCCTTACGGAACTGCAGCCCATACTCGATGATCCGCAGGCCCTCGGTGTTCCGCAACGCGCCCTCGATGTACTGCCGGGCGTCAGGACCAAAGTTGACCAGGGCGTGGTTGACGAAATAGCGCGGCATGATGACACGTGGGCGCTGCGCGGTCACCTGTCCCTGCCGAATGCGCAACTGGCCCACGGCATCCAGCACCTCGGTCAGCATGAAATAGCGCACACTCGTCTCGCCGAAGGTCTCCAGCACCTTCGGCGGCGAGTAGACAATCCGCGTGCTCTTCGCGGCGTACCACAGATCCTCGTAGTGGGCCATGATCGGCGTCAAACCTGGAGGGGTGATGCACAGCGCCAACTACGCCCGGATGGCAACGCTGGCCTGGCAGCCGCCCCGCGCTGAGGAATATACCCGCGTCGCGATGGCTTGCGAGCGGCGGCCGACAGCACTCAGGGAGCGACGATCTCCACCTTCAGCGCCGCCGCGAGAGCGCGGATGCGGGCCTGCACTTTGCGGGTGTTCTCGGGCCCGGTGCGCAAGAGGTGTTTGCGGGCATCGCTCTGGGCCTGCAGCGTCGGGTCGGCAAAGGAGTACGTCGGGCCACCGGTAACGACGTATACCGGTCCCGTCGGCACCGGCACCGCCAGCATCTCGCCAGCCGCCGTCAGCAGCGACGTGCGGAAGCGGCCGTCGGGATAGCCCAGCTTACGGTAGGCGAGATCGAGGGCCGGTTCCAGCCGCTTGAACGCTGCCACCACCGACGCGGGGTCGCCGGCGCAGAACACCGCCACGGCCCGGTCGTAGCGGCTGTAGGAGGCCGGGTCGATGACCCAGCCATCCGCAACCTGCTTGGCACGGAACGGCTGCTTCGGCGCCAGGAAGGCCAGGTAGAGCCGTGGGCTGCCCCCGATGGCGATGTTGTCGATCGCGTGTACTAACTGGCTGACGAACCCGGGCAACCGGGCCCACTCCGCAACCTCGGGGAAGGCGGCGAACAGCCCGCCCGCCAGTTCCTGCACCACGCCTGCTGCCGACTCGAGGTCCGTCACCGGTGCCCCGGGGCCGCTAGGCGGCGGCGGACGCACCGTGTGCGGCGTATCTGTCGGCTTGCTGAGCGGCTTGCTGGACGCCACCGTGTGGCTGCCGGCGCCGGCAACGGCGCCGGCAGCGGGGGCGCCGAAAGGGTCGACGGGGCCGAGGGGCTGAACGATCTCGGTGGGCGGCGGCAAGGGCTTCTCCCCCTCCCCCGCAAACCACGTACGGTAGACCGCGAACAAGGTCCCGAGAATGACCGGTGGCGCCGCATAGAAGAGTGCGGTTCGACCTAGCATCATGGCTGCCATCTCCAGGGGTCTCTGGACCCGTTACAGGCCGGTCTTTGGACTACCTTGATCGCCATACCATCGCACGGCGAGGCCCTGCGTGCAACAGCGGGCAGCAGCCCGCGGCGCAACTCCGCTCTGTAGGGGTCTGCTTGTACTCGGTCCGCCGTCCCAACGCTGCGCTCCTGCGGCGGCACCCCCGGTCACAGAAGCCGCTGGTTCACCTCTGCCTCTTCAGCCCCGAAGGGGCGTAGTCCTTCAGCCCAGGGCACCGCCCTGGGTCTGGCGTTTGGACATTTGAGGCTGAAGCCTCTCAGGCGGGAAAAATCGCACGGGAGGGCTGGACTCACCGCACGGCGCGTCGTAACGTAGCGGTATGCGGGAGCCGCGGATCATCCAAGGCAGGGCGGTC
>CAILUI010000254.1 GCA_903837355.1 uncultured Victivallales bacterium | reverse complement strand
TTCCTGCGTTCAGTCCTCTTACCGAAGAGGCGATGCGCGAGGCCGAGGTCGGGGACCTGGCTGGCATACCGCTCCGGGTTGTCCGCGCCGACTACCTTGCCGCCATCGCCGTAAGCGTTGGCCGTGCCAAAGACTACACGCGGGTCCTTGGGCTCCTGGAGGCCCAGGCCGTCAGCCCGGCGCAGGTGGAGGCGATCTGCGAGCGCCACGGTCTTGCAGGTCAGTGGCAGCGGTTCCGCGAGAGGTTCATGGATGACCGATGAGGGCATAGCCAGGCTGGTTCGGCAGGCTGAGTGGCAACGTCAGCGTTCACGCCTGCCTTGGGAGGAGAAGCTCCGGCAAGCCGTGGCGATGAGGGAGTCTCTGCGCTCCTACGGCAGAACCGTACCCGTTACGAGTGCCGGGCGGATGCGCCGTCCAAGAGCCGAACCAACCTAGCCGGTCCGCCGCCGGCCGGCAGGCTCCCCATCTGCCGCGGTCCCCTACGCGGCCACTCGTCATCCGCCGCCGGCGCCCAACCACTCGGGGCTCAGCGGTGGACGCAACGCCCAACGCTGCACTGAGCCGCCATGCCCTTGCTCCCTTGGCCATCGCCCTCTATCTTCCCACCATGGGAGTGATGCGACAGTCGAAATCCCGGCCAGGCCGAACTCGCGGGGTCCCCCGTTTCCTGGGACGCCGGAACGCGAGGCCAGCGAACGTCGGTGTAGTAGCGGGCCGTCGCTATTACAGTCCCGGGATCGGGAGGTGGGTGAGCCGCGATCCGATTGGGGAGAAGGGCGGCAAGAACCTCACGGCCTTCTCAAAGAACAAGGGACCCAATGGCATTGACCCGCACGGACTCGAGCCGAGAACTTGCGATGAGCTGTACGAGCGGATTCTGAGCAAGTTTGACGTGCATCTGGATGCGCCGCCATGCGCAAGTTCGGCTGAGCTTGTCACGCCCGATCTGGTGGCGATACTGGACCACGACAACTCCCCACCACCAGGCCGTGAGAAGGGGGTCCTCATCCTGAAGATGACTGTGCAGTGCACCCCAAAGAGTGGAGGGGCAGGTTTCACACACACGTTCTACGGCAGAACACCCCTGATCGTCGGCGCGCAGAGTAGCCTCGATCCTTCGGCGTTCATCTATCTTCAGGGAGGGCTTCGCCGGAAACTGTACATGGCAGGCTTCAACAACCGGACTGAAGAGGAGGCCCTGAACCAAGGCTGTGAGAACTGCGTATGTAAGTTCTGGGGGGAGCGTTCGGCGATCGTCCATGGGCATAGCGCCTGCTCCGCACCCTCGGTCCTTCCTCCTCCTCTACCAGGGGATCCATCGACCGGAGACAACAACTTCCCCACCGCCGAGAGGTCGTGGGTCCTCTACGAGTGTCCGAAGGGTTCAGGCAAATGGTACAGGCATGGGTGGCAAGGCGACGAGCTGTCTCCTCGCGAACTACTCCAGTAGAGGTGCATAGCATGGCAAGAGGTGCCGCCCGACTGATGGCTTACGCCGCTATGGTGCTATGCGTCTCCTTGGCTCGCGTGCAGTTGGCCGCACAGGATGCCGTCGGCGACGATGACGACTATGGGGGATCCGGAGCCTGGAACCTCTCTTTCCCTTTGCCCTCGGCCTGGGCGCCCGTTTTCGAGGGTTGGGATGCCTTCCCGCCGTGTGGATCACAGAGGCTGCTGAAGGAGGTCACCTCACTGGAGGGTGTGTGGGAGGTCCTTGGGTCAGAGCAGGACCGCCCGGCACTCAGACGCACCGGCGACGCCCTGGCCCCGCCCCTAACCAAGCTGCCTGCGCAGATCATGCAGGCCATGCATGCGTACTTGGGTGCCCGCGATGTGCAGTTGCCTGCCCGCTACCCGTTCGTCCGCCTGGCCGGGGGTTACCTCGTCTCCATTGAGCGCGGGGAGTACGGCGGCGAGGTGGTGTGGTACGACGACAGAGCGAAGTCGCTTAGTGGGGTTAGCCGGACGCCGTGCCGTGCGTTCGCGCGTCTCCGCAACAGGATCGTAGCCATTGGAGGCGGGCGTGGCCTGACGTCATTTGCCGGCGAACTGCAGGTGTTCAGCGATGCAGCAGACGGCTCTTCCCCGCTCTTGGAGCGCAAGATCACTTTGCCACAACCGGGGCTTACTGCCTGCCTGGCCCCCAACGGGAACCTGCTCGTTGTGTGTGAGACGCTGCTGCTGGAGGTGCGGTCCGATCTCAGTCTGGACACTCTCTACGGCCTCGCTGGTCTGGCTCTCCATCTCGACTGCCCACGGTACGTCGCCACGTGGGGCTTCTGGGGGGAATGGCCGACGGTGCGCTTTGTGGGGGACGATATCATGGTAGGCACGGTGGGTGGATTCGTCTACCTCAAGAGGATCGACTGCCCTGGGAGGCCACGGTTCCAAGAGAGCTGGTTGCTCCCCAAGGGACTGCTGCCCAGTGCCCCGCCAACCAGGCTCTATTTCCAGGATCCCCCTGGTGCCGGCCGGCGGAACTGACTGATCGCGGCGAGACGATGCCATCCCCGGGCGAACCATGGTCGGCCAGAGGCTTCGGAACGGGTACCTACCTCACGCTGGCGGCGCATGGCCCCAGCAGTGTCAGCCGTGCCCCTTGTCCTCGGCTCCACTCCCCTCTATCTTCATGGCATGGAAGAGGCAGCGCCAGCGAAATCCCAGCATCCCCGGAACCGCAATGCCCCCAGGTCCATAGGACGCCGGAACGTGCGGCCAGGAAACCTCGGTGTAGTAGCGGGCCGTCGCTACTACAGCCCCGGACTGGGGAGATGGTCCAGTAGGGATCCGATCGGGGAGATGGGCGGCCCCAACTTGCTGGCGATGTGCGCCAACTCCACCGTGGGTGTAGTTGACGCTCGCGGGCTCACTCCTCAGGCGGACCACGCACACTGTGAGAACCAACGGCTCAACTATGAGGAGCGCCTGAGGAACCCGCAGAGCGGAATCAGTGGTTTCTGGGCCAGCATCACGAGAGGCCTGAAGGACTGCCCGCTACCGCGCATTGAATGCAAGTGCTGTGACGTGGCTGGCCTCGGAGGCGAGTTTGATCCCGGAGAGCAGACAGGAGCGATCTCGATATGTGAGAACAGTCTAAGCGGGCCAAGGGGTTGGACGGACTTCGGGAACCGGCTGAAGCACGAACTCGTCCATGCCGCGCAGGCCTGTCACGGTTTCAGGGGACAGAGCTGCGTGGATTCGGTTTGTCGGGAGATCCAGGCCTACTACCTGGATGGCGTGCACCAGACCCCCGAGCAGGTCTTGCTAGGGGTTGAGTTCTCTGCGCTCCCAGCCTGCATCAGAGACGTTGTCCCGACGTGGGATCCTGCGAAGACATCCGTTGATGAGGTCCGGACTGGTCCTGACGGCGAAGCGATCAGGAAGCGGGTGAAGGACGTGTTCACTGCGGTCTATCAGCAATGCGCCGGAGCCGTGCGGCGGCCTCCGGGTCTGCCCAATGCCTTGCCGCCGTCGTCGCCCCCCGGCTTGCTTCGATAGTGCGGGGGGCCGTGGAACCCGCTGGTAGGGCCTCGGGAGAGTGGGAATGGCTTCCCGGCTGACAGTCCATGCAGGTTGGGTCCGGGTTGGCGTGATCCTGATGTCGCTGAGCGTGCTTCCGGCCTGCATGCACCTCCCCTGCCGCGGTAGGGCAGCAAGTGCCGTGGTGGCATGCAGCCGAGATGGCTACGTGCGACTGCTCGACGAAGATGAGAGTCTCCTTCTGCTTCGCGTACTGGAGTCTTCCATTGCGGCAGGTGAACGGGGCCTGGAGCATGGTACCGATGGCTACTCCTACTACCTCAGCCCTGCCTATGACGTGTTCGAGCAGGATGCCGGCGGGATATACCGAGGTAAGTACACAGTCGATGAGGCCGGTAGCGGCGTGTGGGTATACGGGCGAACTGGTGGCCCACGGTTCGCCATCCAGAGTGGAGACCGTGACCTGATCGGCCTCCTCCTGACCCCTTACCGTACTGAAGCAGAAGCCTACCGAGAGAGCTTTGAGGGCGACGCAAGAGCAGCGCAGAGGGCAAGGGACTCCGTCGTGTTCCCCCCACCCCAGTGAGAGCCGGTTGCACCGGTACAGTCTGAACCGAAGTAGCAGATTGGTAGCACCTTGGAGTGAGGGGGTTGCTTACGTCGTAGCTGGTCCCGTGAGCATGAAAGCAGTGGGGTATGCCATCGAACTGCTGAGGGCAGTCAGGGGCAAAGGCCCCAGCCCTCTCAGCATGACCTCGCTCTGCTGTCCCAGTCCTGCCCCTGGGCTCGCCGCCTCACCCACCCCCGCCGCGATCGCCTTCCCATCACTACCTTACTCCCCGGCGTCGATTCACCTCTCAAGCCGGGGAGACATCCCATGCCCGCGACCACGATGCGCTGGTGCCCAAGCTGCGAGGAGTGGTTCACCCCGGACCGCTACAACGCCTGGCACCAGCACTACTGCAGCAAGCCCTCGTGCCGCGCGGCCAGCCACTTCGCCAGCAGCGCCGAATGGCGCCGGAAGAACCCGGGTTACTTCCGCGGCGAGGCGCACTGCATCCGCGTGCGCTCCTGGCGGGCCGACCATCCCGGCTACTGGCGCCGGCAACGCCGCCGACCCGACGCCGTCGCGACCCCTGCGTTACAGGATATCGCTCCTGCCGAACCGGCGGCTGCCGAAGGGGTTGCACCCCTCTTCCCCTGGGCGCCATCAGCGCCGGAGGGGATCCTCCTCAGCCTGGAATGCCCCGTACCCTCCGACCTCCCTGCTGCGTTACAGGATCTCGCTCTTTCGCAGCACCTTGCACGGGTGCGGGAAACCGAGTCATCTGGTGGGCGGCTTCCCGTCGAACGTCAGCACCCCATCGACAATGCTGATCTGCTTGGTGCCAGGAGGGATCGCGTGTTCAGTGCCGTTCAGTACCAGGTTGTCGCCGATGAACTGCACGTCCGTCCCCGCGACATGGTACCGCTCGGTGACTCTCGCACCGTGTGAGGCTACCTCGACGAGTGGCACAGCCCCAAGACGAACAGCACGTCGGTCCGAGACGAAGAGCTTGTAGGGCCCGATCGTCGTGTGAATCACGCTGGGGATCCCCACTTGCGGCTCGGTCGCCGGCCGCGAACGGCATCCCTCAAGGACCGCCACGACCGCCAGCACCAGTACCACAAGCATGTGTCGCATCGCGTCGCGCACCTGGGTTCTCATCGCAGAATTCCACTGCCGTTGCGGCTATCACGCGATGGCGATCCAGAGAGCGGCGTCACACAGTCACCGAGCGTACGCTCCCGACTGGACCGAACCAGTCACCCGTACCGATGTGATCGCTCGCTCCCCGAACCTGCCACCTGCGGCCGGCCCAAGACCCGTTACTTAGGCGGGGGTGAGTGTACCTCTCCATCTGGTGCCGTCAAGTACCTGGTGTTGCCGGCTAGTGCGCCCCCGCCAACTGCATCCGCATTCGCCGCGGGATATCCTCATAGGCGCCAACTGAGGAAATGCGATCGGGCTGCGCATGGAGTTCCGGCAGGGAGGCCGGAGACCCAGATTCCGCCCCTCTGCCGTGCAAATCATCCGTTTTCAGCCCTATATCATCTATGTGAAGCGGCAGGCTTCTTCCCTCCGCACTCCCTCTGAACCCCCTTCTTGCCGCCCACCCCCGCTTGGCCTCATTTCGGGCCCTGCATAGGGTAGCCCGAGACCCCTGAAATCGGCCCCTCCTGGCCACGAAATCCCTTCCCTGGCCAGCGGAATACCCGCCGATTCCAGCCAACCGCCCGTTTCCCCCCTTTCCCAGCTCTCTGGCGATCCACCCCCGCCCGCAACGTCCCTCGACCTGACCCCTGCCTCCCCCTATCCGGCATGTCCCTGTCCTGCCCATGTGGGCGGGACGGGAGCCTCTGCCTTTCCCTACGAACGACCCACCCCGAACCCATGGAGGAACCCACCGATCCCACCGACCGCACGCACGCGACCAGACCAACACAACCACCAGCAAGGAGATGGACACATGGCAGACACCCCCACGAACCAGCAACCGCAGGACACCGCCACCGCTCAGGAGACACCCACCAGCAAGCAGACCATCGAGGAGGCCTTCCAGGTGAGACTCGCAGAGGAACGGGCCAAGCTGGGCGGCAACCGCCCCAACGTCCTCGTCTGCGGCTACACCGGCAGCGGCAAGACCTCGCTGCTGAAGGCCATCTGCGGCGACCTCGTGCCAGAGACGGCCATCGGCCACGGCGGCCCCGCGACGACGCACTTCGACGAGTACGCCAACGAGCACATCCGCGTCTGGGACTCGAAAGGGCTTGAGCTGGGCGAGAGCGAGGAAGCGTTCACCAGCGCCATGCGGGAGTTCGTCCGCGAGCGCCAGGCCGACCCGGACGTCGACAACCACGTCCACCTCGTGTGGTACACCATCCAGACCCCCGGAGCCCGCATCACGGCGTGCGACCTCAACCTGATCCGTGACGTGTTCCACTCGGGCAACGTCATCGTCGTCCTCACCAAGGCGGACATCGCCAGACCCGGCCAGATCGAGGCGATGACCAAGCGCCTCACCGAAGCCGGGGTGGGCTCTCAGCGGGTCATCGTTACGAGCGACCTCCAGGGCGGTGCCCAGGGCTGCCGGGAACTGATGACGATCACGCACCGGATGCTCCCCGCCGCGTACCGGGACTCCTTCATGGAGGCCCAGCGGGTCGACCGGGACGGCCGCATCAGCCTTGTTGGCGCCCGCAAGCGCAAGGCCGCCGCCATCATCGCGGCAGCAGTGGCCGCGGCCACGGGTGTCGGCGCCACCCCGATCCCGGTGGCGGACGCGGCCCTGCTGATCCCCATCCAGACCGCCATGATCGCCAGCCTGGCCGCCCTGTACGGGCTGCGCAAGGAGGCGATCCAGCATGCGGTGCTCCCGTTTGTGGCCCGGGTGGTCGGCATCTACGCGGCCTCATCGCTGCTGAAGCTCCTGCCCGTCCTGGGGAGCATCGTCAACGCGGCGGTGGCCGGAAGCATCACCGGGGCTCTGGGCTGGTACACCCAGGGGCACT
>CAILUI010000253.1 GCA_903837355.1 uncultured Victivallales bacterium | reverse complement strand
TGGTCACCGGCACGGTGAAAGCGTGAGAGCGTGATTGCGTGAGGGTTACGGCGCGTGTGCCGGCCGTCTGCCACGAATCCACGCTTTCACGTTCTCACGCGCTCACCCGTAGCGGGAACCGCGATCTTGGAACAGCCCTGTCTGCCACCGCCGTCCATCGGGGACAGCGCTTCCCACTGTGGAGTGCGCGCGGCAGAGCCCTGAGCCTGGCGAAGGGCGCCGACGCCGCTTCGCGGGCCGCGCTCAGCGCTTCGCGCCCCAGACCCGCACGTCGTCAAGGGCACTGGCACCAGCCACACCGGGGTCCTGGAAGTCCTCGGCGGCGCCGCGGGGGTTCATCTTGCCGAGGCGCACCGCCACGGGGTCGCCGGCGAAGCGGGACCGCGGCCAACTCGCGATCGTCTCCCAGAGAGCTCCGTCCTCGGAGACCTCGGCGACGACCTGATCCGGTTCGAGCCGTAACCGCAGTTGGTACCAGGTGTCACGGGCGCTGCCGCCGGCAAACACTTCCTGCGCCCCGTCGTTGGCCTGGAAATTGCCAAAGGCACTCACGCACAGGCGAGCGAAGGCGTTGGGCCAAACGACACCCAGTCCGGTGCCCCACGACACGCCGCCGTCGCTGCCGGAGTACACGCGACACTCCACCAGCGTCGTGCCCGGCGGCAGGGCGCGCTCGACCAGGACGCAGGTGTTCGCGGTCCCGGCCAGTTGGACGGCTCCCTCGCGCAGCGCCAGTGTCGTCCCTGGTCGCGGGGACACCGTCGCCTGCCAGGAATCGCCCAACTCGCCGCGCTCGAAACCGTCTTCCCACAGCAACTCCCGACCCGCGTAGACGTCTACCGACGCCGGCAGATCGTGCGCCTGCTCGTCAACGACCAGCAGCCAACCGCGACCTGGCGACACCGGAATCGCCTCCCCCGGTCGGAACAACGCCGCGCGCTGGAAACCTGACACCGCCGGCGCGTAGAAGCTGGCCTTGGCGGGGTCGAGGCCGAGCGCCGCCCAATCCACGGTCAGCGTCACCCGCACCCGCTCCTTGGCCCAACTGGCCACCGACACCAGCGCCGCGCCCTCACGGCGGTAGACGGTGGCCAGAACCTCGGCGTGGCTGGTGCGCACCGGACAGGCGGGGTCCCAGTAGCCCTGCATAGTGGCACGCTGGATGCCGAACTCGTCCCAGAACCGCCAGATGGGCTGCGGATCCGCGCCGGAGTAGTAGCGAGCAGTCATGCCGTAGATCATGCCGCGCCAGGGGTTGCCGTTGCCCTGCAGCATCTCGCCATACAGGCCGAAGGGGATCCCCGAAACCTCGACCAGCCAGTAGTCCGGGCTACGCTCGTAGTCGTACATCTCCCCGAACCACAGGCTGTTGACGTAAGGAAAGTGCTCCATGTACTTATTCGCCGGACTGACGCGCAGATCATTGAAGGGAAACTCGTTGCCGGAATGGAAGTCGATCAGGCAACCGGGCCGGGCGCGGTCCATCACCTTGCGCACCCGCTTCATCACCTCGCGATCATAGCCGATACCGTCCAGGTACAGCCCGTCGACACCGACGTTCTCGATGAGCCAACGCAGGCCTTCGAGATAGTAGTTGTGCCAGCGCGACAGGCCCGCCGTCCCGATCGCCCCATCGACCTCGCCGTTGGCGAAAATGTGGTGCCAGGCCGGCCCGTAGTGACTCCCCAGGTGCTCACGAAGCCACGACGAACCCCCGCCACCCCCGTCGTTGAACACCTCGTAGCCGAGGCTACGCAACGCCCAGAGCTCTGGCAGGTAGGTGCTGAGTTCACGGACGGTATAATAGATCTTGACGCGCGCCCCCGCTGTGTGCGCCTGACTGACGTAGTCTTTCACCTTTGGCGCCTCGATGAACGGGTAGTTGATATTCGGGTTCAGCTCGTTGCCGTGGTGAATGTTGATGATATTGGCGCCCTTGTCGATGGCCTGCTTGGCCGGCACATAGTCGTGGTAGTAACGCTGGTTCCAGTGGTCCGGATCGAGCGGCTTCACGGGTGTTACTAAGAGGCCAAAGCGTAACACGAGAGCCTCGCCCGCCGCCAGCGTCCGGGCGCCGGTGAAGGCCCGCACCAGCACCGTGTCCCCACCGACTTCGCTGACCTGGCAGCCGCCGCGGCCCTGGTTGCCCCAGGAGGCCGGGACGCCGGCGGTGAGGTTGTAGATGTCCCAGGTGTCAGTCGGGCCCTTGAGTTTGCACTGCAGTCCGGCGCCGACATCGCCCAACCACACCATGTTGTTCGCCCGCCCCGCATCCCAGCCCCACGACCAGGCGGCGGGCCGGAGGCCGCCTTCGCGGCCCAGCCCCATCATGTAGCGCGCCACCTCGCGCCGCAGCGGGATCTCGAGCCAGACATCCTCGGCAGCAAGATCCGCGGTCGGCGTCAGCCGTACGCTGACGTTCAGGTAGCCATCGAACTCCATGCGCACCGAGCACTCTGAGCGCAGGCCCGGTCCAGCCTGGGTCGCCGCCCACTCGACACGACCGGGCGTCTGCGCGCTGACCACCGCCTGCCCCGCACCCAGCTCGACCCGGCTACCGCCCGCCTGCACCACTACCTGCAACGGCCCGGACAGAATCTCCACCGCGCCGCTGCGGATCCTGACCGGCAGACCACTGCCGCCGAACTCGACCTCGCGACCAAGGCAGCGCACCACCTGCTTCTCCACGGTCATGGCCGTGTAGGGCGGCGTCACCTCATCGTCCACCCCGATCCGCGAGTCCAACCACTGCAGGCGCGCCAGTCGCCAAGGATCGTCCTCGCCGGCCTTGCGAATGACCTCGGGCAACACCTTGAGGCTGAGCCGGACCGGGCGCGCCGGGGCGTTCCGCGGCCGAATCGTCAGCACCCCCGCGTAGGCGCCGGGGGCCGCGTCGGCGGGGACCTGCACCCCGCACCACAGAGCCTGCACGCGGCCCTGCTCCACGCCAACCTCCTTGCGGAACGGGCGCCCAAGCCAGTCGTTCCCCCCGAGGTTCACACAGCGCAAAGCCGTCGCCGGAATACGCCCGCCCGTGGCCGCCTCCAGATCGCCGAATTCGACCCCGACCGCCGCCAGTGACTGCCGCGCCGCATAGACGCCGATCTGGAAGACGTAGAACTCGCCGCGCTGCGCCTCGCCCGCAAACTCCGCACTCGGTCCGGCGCTGATCCAGCGCCAGGGCAGATCGTCGGTCATGCGAATGGCGAAGCGGCGATCCTCCGGGAAAAGCAGGTACGGCTCCGCGGCCTGCCGCTCGAGCAACGCGCGGACCTCCGCAGCCGTGGCGATGAGCTCCATCGGGCTGAAGCTGTGGAACTCCGAACGCGCCTCGATGCCGACCGGCAGCGCTTCCGGCAACTCGCGCCAGCGCCCGGCTGCAAGCTGAGCCGCGGCCAGCCCGTGTCGCTGGCACCAGCCGCCGTCCGCCGGATCCTCGACCGGCGCATACCGCAGCGCGTAATCCGCCGGCCCGCCGGACGGCGTGAAGGGCATGGTGTAGAGGACGTAGTCGCCCGCCCCCGCCGCGGGCTCGAAGGCGATCTCGGCGGCCTCTCGCGTGATCTCGATACGCACCAGGTTGCGCACCGCCTCGCCGCCCGCCGCGGGCAGCAGGATGAAGCCCTTGGCCGCCGGGTCGGAATCGCGGCGCCGCCAGGGAATGCGAACGCGCACCGCCTCGGCCTTCGCCTCTACCCGGATCACGACGCGCTGGTTACCCAAGGGCAGAGGCCAGGGCGTCTTGGCCACCCCGAACGGGACCTCCGGCTGAGCCGACGCACCCAGCGCGGTCATCCCCAGCATCGCCGGCACCACCCACCAAGGCTCAAAGGTACGCATGCTCTCTCTCCTCACTCACACCGCGATCACTCCCGCCTGCTCGCCGATACGGCGCGCCGTTTCCGGATCCGTCGCGTACGGCAGCGCGGCCGTGCCCAGGCAGACCTGGCCATCCGCTAATGTGGGTGATCTGGAGGCCCGATGCAAAAGGTCCGCCCGGTGCCCCGGTTGCAACGCTTCCCGTTACCGCCTATGTTCCCGGCACCTACCGGCGCCCAAGGAGATGCTGATGAGACTGTCCGTATTCACCGACGAACTCGGCCAGGACGTGACCGCGGCTCTGCCCGTGCTGCGCGACTGGGGCATCGACACCGTCGACCTGCGCGGGCGGGTCTTCGACCGCGCCATCGAGGCGCTGACCGACCCGCAACTGGGCGAGCTGCGCACGCTGCTCGCTGCCCATGGCATGCGCGTCGGCTGCATCGAGTCCTCCCTGGCCAAGGTGCACCTGCCCACCGCCGAGCGCTGCCAGGCCGAAGCCGCCAAACTCGAGGGCATCATCCGCGCCGCCCAGGCCCTCGACTGCAGGTTGGTACGCTCGTTCTTCTACTGGCAGCCCGACCACGATCTGGCCGGCGCCCTGGCCGTGCGCCCCGACGAGCAGCAGAAGGTCCTCGACTGCTTCCAGCCCCTGGCTGAGCGCGCCCAACAGGCCGAGCTGGTGCTGGCCTTTGAGAACTGCGGCGTCACCCACGACGAGGTCCTCGCCATGCTCGACCGCTTCCGGGTCCCCGCCTGGGGCCTGGCCTGGGATGTCTGCAATACCTGGAACTGCCCCGAGCGTGAGGCCGACCGCGGCGCCTTCATCCGCCGCCTGGCAAGCCACAGCCGCCTGCTCCACGTCAAGGCCGCCGGCGCCGTGCCCGGGCTGGCTCCCTTCACCATCCCCTACGCTGAGGTGCTGGAGATCTGCGCGGCCGCCGGCCTGCGCGGCCCGGTCAGCGTCGAGACCCACAACCCTGACCCCCGGGTCTCCCCGGCCGAGATGAGTCGACACGTCGTCGAGGTGCTGCGCCGCGCCTGGCCTTCGGCGGCGCCGGGAGCCCTGGCCACGACGCCACGCCCCAGCACGGCCCCAGTGCGGCCCTGGGCGGCCAACCCGGTGGGCTTCGCCGTCATCGGCCTGGGCATGGGCCACAGCCGCGCCATCCAGATCACGGAAACCCCCGGCACCCGCCTCGTCGGCGTCTGCGACCTGGTCGAAGCGCGCGCCCAACGCACCGGCGAAGCCTGTCAGGTCCCCTATGGTACCGACGTCCAGCGCTGGCTCGACGATCCGGCCGTGGACGTCGTCTACGTCATGACCGAAACCGGCCGTCATGGCGAGATCGCCCAACGCGCGCTCGCCGCCGGGAAGCACGTCATCACCACCAAGCCCATGGATGCCTCGCTGGCCGCCTGCGACGCCATGATCCGCAGCGCCGAGGCCAACGACCGCCGGCTCGCGGTCGACTTCGGTCGCCGCTTCCAGTCCGACCTCACTAGCCTGCGTGCGGCCGTGGCTGACGGACGCTTCGGGACACTCTTCAGCGGTTCCTTCGAACTCAAGATCCTGCGGGAGATGGACTACTTCCGTAGCAACGGCGCCTGGCGCGGCACCCGGCGCTGGGACGGCGGCGGCGTGCTCTCCAATCAGTCCATCCATCACATCGACGAGATCGCCTACGCCCTCGGGATCCCGGCCCGCGTTCGCTGCTGCCTGCGAACCCAGAACCATGCCATCGAGGCGGAAGACTACGGCACCGCGGTCTGGGAGTACGCGAACGGCGCCCTAATCACCTTCACCGGCACCACCAACTACCCTCAGCAGACCTGGTTCGCGCGCCTGGAACTGACGGGCAGCGCCGGCGCCTACTTCCACATCGAGGGTGGACCCTTTGCGCAGCCGCTGGAGCGCTGGTTCCTGGATGGCGCCTGGACCGAGGTCGCGCCGCGGACGGTCGAGCCAGCCTGGCTCAACGCCGCCGACAACATGGCCGCCGCCATCCGCAGCGGCGCCGCGCTGACCTGTTCCGGACGGGATGGCCGCCGCACCCAGTCCATCCTCGACGCCATGTACCGTTCAGCCTATGACGCCGGCGGCGCCTGGGTCGAACTGGCTGCGGACCTGTAGCGCCGGGGGAGTCAAACTGCGGTAAAGGGCGGCTCTCCGTGAACCGCGGCCAGGATCTCCTGCGCCTTGGCCAACTCCGCCACGGTGCCGAAGAGGGCGAGCCACACCGCCCCTTCGGCGCCGCCGAGGCCGCCGGCCCCCGCCGGTACCGCCTCCACCCCGGCCAGCACCGCCAGGGCCTCGATCTCCGTGAAGATCTCGCCTGGAACCACCCACAGAGTCGGCCCCTTGCCGGCGGCGTCGGCGTTGATCCGCTCCGCGACCGCAGCCAGGTCCACGCTCAGGCTCTTCTCCAAGCCGACCGGATGCAGGAAACGAAGACGACGTGCAATCGCCGGGCCGATGACGGCACCGATGGTACCGCCGGTCGGATGGCCGATCAGCACCGCCGCTTGCTGACGCTCGTAGTTTAGCGCATTCGCCCCCTTCACGAACACGTCGCCCGGCCCCATCTCATTGATGTACTGCGTCGCGCGCACGCCCCGGATGCGTTCGCCCCGGCGCAGAATCAGGTCTTCCCCCGTGTAGGAGAGGGTGGGGCCGCTGTAGCCGCTGGGCAGGGTCCGCCCGGTGACCATGGTCTTCTTGTCGATGCGCTCCCCGGTCAGCTCCTCGATCACGTAGCCGTTGGTACTGCCGGAACTGATGGCGACAATCCCCTCCTGCACCGCGCGGCGTATGGGCTCGTAGGCCGCCACGCCCTTCGCGATCAGCCGTTTGGACTCGGAGACCGTCAACGATATCAACGTGTGCATGACTGCTCTCCCGAGGTTGATGGTAGAACACAGGCGTCCCACATGACGCCAAGGCTGTTAGGTACTCAGGCTGTAGACTGTTAGGTCTTACCTCGGGGCCTTTTGCGTTGCTGGATTCGGGTCCGGTGTTCTTACCTAATAGCCTACAGCCTAAACCGCTACAGCCTCTGGGTCTTCCATGGGACAAGTGTGATGGCCGAAGGGTGACGGCCCGCCGGCGCGGTTCAAGGACTCCCGGCCGCCTTGCCCGCGGCGGCGGCGGCGCCGCCCGGGGCAGGCGGACGCAGGAACCGAGCATACAACGCGCTGCTCTCCCGGCCGCGGGCACCGCCCGAGAAACAGAGGCTCGTAACGGCCTCGCCGGAGGCTCCGAAACGCGTCAGGACGGCGTCGGCCAGAATCGTGGCCGGCAGGCTGCCAGCGGCGAACAACCGCCGGTCCATGCCGACCTCGAGCACGCCGCCCTCGCTGGTCGGCCGCCAAACCGCGGTCACCAGTTCCGGCGGCGTGGCCTCGATGGCGATCTGCCCATCCGCGCCCACCGCGACGGCCAGCGGACGCTGCGCCGCAGCGAAGGGGCCACCCTCGCTGCCCCGCGGGTCGACCAAGAGCAGGCAGCCCACCTCGGCCCCCTTCTCACGCCGCACCTCGAGGGCGAAGCACAACCGGCTGCCCTGCTCACCTACGTACAGGTTGCCGGTGAAATCTCCAGGCCCGCGCCAGGGCTGCAGCGCCAAAACCACCTGCGATACATGGTTGATCGGGTTGCCGCCGCTCGACCAGTCACCCAGACTGCCATCAACCATGAACAGGTCACCCAACGGCCCCACCTCGCCCCCCATGCGTACCGGCGGGACCAGATCGAGGCGCACCGGTACGGGTTGCCCAAGCCCGTCGCGACAGACCGTCGCCAAGGTCAGCCGCGGCTGCGCGAACTTCAGCGGCAGACCGCGGTCGGCCTGCAGATGAAAGCGCTGCCGGAAGGCCTGCCCGGGGTCCAGCGAGAAGCCCAGCATCTGCGGCTCCACACTCCCCACGCTGCCCTCGAAGTGCCAGGTAGCCTCGAAGGCCAGCGGCGCGTCAGTCGGGTTGCTGCAGCGCACTTCCGTGATCCCATCCGCGGCCAGAACGGGCCCCGCCTGGCAGGCATCCCGCAGCGCCTGGCGCTCCTCCTGCAGACGTCGGCTGAGGACTTCGGCAGACAACAGACTGGACGGCTCCACCACCCGCACCGCCGTCCCTTGAGCCCCGACCGATATCCAGATCAAACCGGGGAAAACGCCGTCGGCCGGCGCCGAACGGCTCCGGGCTGGCAGCGCCGTCGAGCCAATCGTGTGAAACTCCACGCGCCCGTCGCGCCACCAGGAGAAGCGCCCACTTCCAGCCGCGATCACATGCACCTCGACGGCCGCCGCTTCGAGTACCTCCTGGAGACGCGCCCAGCCCCCGGGACTCTGCTCCCAGAGCGGCTGGTCGAGAAAACACAAAACCGGCTGCGCTGCCTGCACTCCGCTCAGGCGGCCCTGCAACCACTGAACCTGCCCCGCCTCGTCCCGAGCCAGCGCGCGGCCAGAGAGGAACAGCAGTAGCGCGTGATCACAAGGCACCTGCAGACGCTCGGGCCGCGGCGCGCCCGACCCGCCGGGGAAAATGTGGGTGAACTCCGCCCCGGCCCCCGGCCCGCTCGACAGCACGACGCCGCCGCTCACGAAGCGGCCCTCTGGCGTCAGACCGATGCTCCCCAGCACGACCGTGTGCTGCGCCGCCAACGCCTGCGCTGCCTCCCATACCGCCGCCAAACCGCGGCTTCCGGAAGCCTCTTCCGTAGCCGCGTCAAAGACGGCGAAGGTGCAGGCGTCGCCACACGGCTCCGCGGGGAGCGGCTCCGCGGCCGCAACGTCGCTCGCCGCGGCTGGGCTGGCCTCCGGCACCGGCGCGGGCGCCACGACCAGGGCCGGGACCGCGCTGTCCACCCCCGGCGGCGGCGCCGGACTCCCGATCCAGGGCAAGGTCGACCGGCACCCGGTCACCGCTGCCACGACCAGCAGCGCCACGCCCAGCACCGCCCGCAGACCGGCCCGCGGCGATCCCCTGTTGCCCATCCCGATGGTACCGACCATCTCGGCGATCTCCTGCCCAGAAGCAGACCCGCATTCGTCACTGGCACAGCCTAGTGCGCCCGACCACCCATGGCAACCCATTCCGGCCGGCGGCGCCAATATGGGTAGTCACCTGTGCCTGGCGGCGCTATCTTGAACCGTGACGCTGTAAACCGTGAACCTGAGACTGCGCCGTGCAGGATGGCTGCAGGAGCTTCCGAAAGATGTGGATCCTATGAACGGCACCGATCGCCTGACCTGCGACTACCTCGTCATCGGCTCTGGCCTGGCCGGACTCACCGCCGCCCTCAAGGCCTCCGCTTACGGCAGCGTCGTGGTCGTTACCAAGGCCACGGTCGATGAGTGTAACACCAAGTACGCTCAGGGCGGCATCGCCTGCGTGATCACTGAGGAGGACACCTTCGAGTCACACGTCCAGGATACCCTGAACGCCGGTGCCGGACTGTGCCGACCGGATGTGGTCAGAGCCATCGTCGCCGCCGGACCAGACCGCGTGCGCGACCTCGAAAGCTGGGGCCTGCACTTCACCCGGCGCGGTGATGTCGCCGACGACGTCAGCGGCCAGGACGCCAGTGAGTTCGACCTCGGGCGCGAGGGAGGCCACACCCGCCGCCGCGTCCTGCACGCCGGCGACATCACCGGCCGCGCCATCGTCGAGGTGCTGGTGGCGCGCTGCCGCGAGAACCCCGCCATCACCCTCCTTGAACACCACCTGGCCGTGGACCTGATCAGCACGCGGCACATCAGTTGGCAGGGCGAGAACTGCTGCCTGGGCGCCTACGTCATGGACCGGCACACCGGCCAGATCAAGACCTGCCTCAGCCGTTTCACCGTCCTGGCCACCGGCGGCGTGGGCAAGGTCTACCTCTACACCAGCAACCCCGACGTCGCCACGGGCGATGGCATCGGACTCGCCTACCGCGCCAGTGCCGATATCCGTAACATGGAGTTCTTCCAGTTCCACCCGACCTGCCTCTGGCACCCTGAAGCAAAGTCCTTCCTGATCAGCGAAGCCGTGCGCGGCGAAGGGGCGCTGCTGAAGGTCCGCCGGCGCGGCGAGTTCGTGGAGTTCATGGACGCCTATCACCCCATGGGCAGCCTGGCGCCGCGCGACATCGTCGCCCGTGCCATCGACAACGAACTCAAACGCAGCGGCGAGCCCTGTGCCTACCTCGATATCCGCCACCATCCCGAGAGTTTCCTGAAACGGCGTTTCCCCAATATCTTCGCGGCCTGCGAACACTTCGGCTTCAACCTGGCCCATGATCTCGTCCCGGTCGTGCCCGCGGCGCACTACTGCTGCGGCGGCGTACGCACCGACGTCAACGGCTGCACCACCGTCGGACACCTCTACGCCGTCGGCGAGGTCGGCTGCACCGGCCTGCATGGCGCCAATCGCCTGGCCAGCAATAGCCTCCTCGAGGCCATGGTGGTCGCCCACAACGCCGTCGCCCACAGCCGCCTCCAGACCGCCGCCCCCCCGGAGATCGATGCCGCCAGCATCCCGGACTGGTCCAGCGGCAATGCCGTCGACTCCGACGAGCAGATCGTCATCACCCACAACTGGCAGGAAATCCGCCGCCTGATGTGGGACTACGTCGGCATCGTCCGCTCCAACAAGCGCCTGGAACGGGCCAAGAACCGCATCCGCCTGATCCGCAAGGAAATCGAGAAATACTATTGGGATTTTATCCTGACTCCTGACCTGGTCGAGTTGCGCAACCTCGCCTCGGTCGCGGAGATCATCATCGACTGCGCCCTGGCCCGCCAGGAGAGTCGCGGCCTGCACTACAACCTCGACTACCCGATGGCGGACACCGCCTCCCGCGGGCGTGACACCATCCTCCGCCGACCGACCAAGATGGAGATCTGGTGCGAATGACGGGCACGCTCCCCTTTGCGGACGTCGGACTGGTCGTCGCCGCCGCCGGTTCCGGGAGCCGCTACAGCCCGGAGCGCAGCAAGCTGTTTGAGCCCCTGGGGGGCGAGCCGCTGTTCCTGCGTTGCCTGCGCACCTTCGCCTCCGTGATCCGTACCGACCTGACCGTACTGGTCGTCAGTCCGGCCGGGCAGGAGCGCTTCCGGCAGGCCCTCCAAGCATTCCCAGGCGGGGCGCAGATCACGGTCGTGCCCGGGGCGGATTCACGCGCCGAGTCCGTGCGTTGCGGCCTCGCGGCGCTGCCGGGCGCAGCGACCCTCGTGGCCGTGCAGGATGCCGCCCGACCCCTGACCTCACTCGACGTGCTCTGCCGCTGCCTCGCCGCCGCCCGCCTGGGCGGCTCTGGAGTGGCCGCGCGCCGAGTCACGGACACGATCAAGGTGGCCGACGCCGCGGGGCGTGTCATCGCCACCCCCGACCGCGCCACCCTCTGGGCCGCTGAGACCCCCCAGGTCTTCCGGCGGACGGACCTCGAGCGAGCCTACAGCGCGGCCCTCTGCGCCGGCCGCTACCCGACCGACGAGGCAGCCGCCATCGCGGCGCTCGGCCTGCCGGTGCAACTCGTCGAGTCGCTTCTGCCTAACCCCAAGGTAACCCACCCCAACGACGCGGCCCTCGTCAGGTTCCTGCTCGAGCAGGGCGCTTGAGCCCGGCTCACGCCAACCGCTGGCAGCCCGCTGCCTGGAACGATATGCTACCCAAGGCACCTGCTCGTTCTACGGGAGCTCTTTGGGTGACTGCCAGAAAGGGAGACTGCGACATGGGTAGAGCATTGATCGGGGCTCAGTTGTACACGGTCCGCGAGGCCTGCAAAACGCCGGCTGACATCGCCCGGAGTTGCGCCCGGATCAAGGCCATGGGCTACGACGGCGTCCAGGCCTCCGGAATCGGCACCATCGAACCCGCCGAGCTCCAACGCATCCTCGTCGGCGAGGGCCTGGCCTGCGCCGCCACTCATAGCAGTCTGGAACGCCTGGAGCGCGAAACCGCGAAGGTAATCGAGGAGCACCGCTTGTGGGGCTGCAAGTACACGGCCATCGGCGGCTTCTTCCCGACCGAGGAATGGACCTTGGCCCTCTGGCAGGGGTTCGTCCAGCGCTTCAATGCCATGGCCCTCACGTTCAAGGGGAGCGGCCTGAGCATCGGCTATCATAACCACAGCCACGAACTGGCGCCGGCGGGCGGCATCCGGCCGCAGGACCTGCTCATCCAAACCCTCGATCCGGCGGTCTGGATCGAGATCGATACGTTCTGGATCGCCCACGGCGGCGGTGACCCGGCGGCGTACATCGACAAAGCCTCCGGACGCATCCCGTGCGTGCACTTCAAGGACATGACCATCACGCCCAAGCGCGAACAGAAGATGACCGAAATCGGCGACGGTAACCTGAACTGGCCACGCATCATCCAGTCCTGCCGCAAGGCCGGCGTCGAGTGGTACCTGGTGGAGCGTGACAGTGGCGACCTGGACCCCTTTGACAGCCTGAAGCGCAGCGTCGAGAACATGCGCGGCCCGCTCGGCCTCTGAGGTCGGGCGCCGGCGCCGAACCGCCAGGAGGGCGAGCGATGGCAGCCCAGGAGCGATCGGTCCGCAACAGCGTCTGCCTTAACCACCCGGAACGCCCGGCGAGCACTCGCTGCACGGTGTGCTTCAAGCCCGTCTGCGCGGAATGCGCCCGCCAGGAGGGCGGGGGTACCTTCTGCTCACAGGACTGCCTGGAGAACTGCGCCCGCACCCAGGGCAGCGTCGGGGCCTGGCACGAGCAGACCGCCCGCCAACGCGCCCGCCGGCGCCGGGCCCGGCTCACCAAGCTCGCTATCCTGATCGCTGCCGGGGTGGCCGCCTACCTCTACCTCACCCGCCATCCCGGTAGCCTCGATCAGGTCAAGGACAGGACCGCGAAGGCGGTCAACGAGGCGAAGAAAGGACTAGGCAGGTAGCTCATCACTTCAGAAAGCGAGTGCTTGCCTGGGAAGAGATCCTGGCGCCGCGCCGGTCCCGCCCGCAACCGGGGTGCAAAGCGCGAAGCGAGCCGACGCTCGCCGGCGCCCAGCGGCCGTACGCCGCGGTTCCCAGGCGGACGGTAATGCCAGCGTGTGCTCATCTGGGCCCCCCGGCGGCCGTTCTGTCCGTTCTGTCCGTTCCACACCGCGCGGCGCTCCGTGCCCGGTGCAGGCGTTCCGCGAAGCCGCCGCCGGCCTCAAAGTCGCGGGCCTGACGATCAAGCAGACGCTCGGTGAGATAGTGCGCCTGGGCGGCGAGGACGGCCCCGAGGTTGGCGGCGCGCTCCTCGACCGTTCCCTGGCGCGGGCTGCCATTGACCCAGGCCGCGGCGGCAGCGACCGTAGCC
Source organism: uncultured Victivallales bacterium (assembly GCA_903837355.1). Classification (GTDB taxonomy): domain Bacteria; phylum Verrucomicrobiota; class Lentisphaeria; order Oligosphaerales; family JAFGRS01; genus CAILUI01. Next base: position 14,072 of record CAILUI010000253.1, on the reverse strand, counting down.
GGTCGCAGTACACGAGCCTCCTCGAACAGCGCCTCGCCGGGCTGCCACAGCGGCAAGCCGCGGCGGGCAAGGTGCTTCTGGTAGTCCTTCAGCAGTTCGCCAAGACTCGATCTCGCCACATTCGTCAGGTTCATCTCCAGCTTCTTGCTGGTTGCGCTATCCTCACTGCCCTCCCCGATGTTCTGGTAGCCGCTGCGAGCCGCTTGCACCATCTGGTCGTGATGTCGGTCGCTCCTCGGGATGTAGCGCTCGCAGAAACGGCAGGTGTAGTCATAAAGCATCTCGGACACCCGGTAAGCCACCAGCCCCCGGAAGCCGCCATGCACGCCGAACACTCGCTCCGCCGCCGCCGAGCACAGCGCCTTCCCGCCCGGCGGCCTCGCCACCGGCTCTCCTCCCTGCCCGTGTCGTCCGTTCTGCCCGGCCATCTCCAGCCCTCCCCACCCACCGCGGTTCGGCACGCGTGCAGCCCTGACAGTAGGCGCGGGGCACGGTCCTGTCAACGGGCGGAAGGGGACTGGGAACGGACAGAACAGACGAAACGGACGCCGTCAGACCGGTCCGCGTCCCCCGCCTCCCCCCCCACGATCCGTTCTGTCCGTTTCGTCCGTTCTGTCCGTTTCGTCCGTTCTGTCCGTTTCGTCCGTTTCGTCCGTTTCGTCCGTTTCGTCCGTTTCGTCCGTTCTGTCCGTTTCGTCCGTTTCGTCCGTTCTGTCCGTTTCGTCCGTTTCGTCCGTTCCCAGCGTCCTCCGCCAGTTGACAACCGACCTCCGCCACAATACCTTCGCCCACGTTCCATGAGTAGCCAGACAGGTGCCTGTCCGGCTTAAGCCTGTGAGGAGATGACGCCATGGCATCGTGCCTTCCGAGTCTTCGTCGGCCGCGCCTGGGCGCGGCGATCGTCGCCGGCGTCCTGACGGCGCTCGCGTGCGCCGCCGAAGTCAAACTGCCGGCCGTCTTTGGCGACCGCATGGTGTTGCAGCGCGACCGGCCGATTCCGGTATGGGGCTGGGACGCGCCAGGCACTGAAGTCACGGTCAAACTGGGCGAGGCCAGCGCCGCCATGACGGTGGGTAAGGATGGCCGCTGGCGCTTCGACCTCCCCGCCCTGCCGGCGGGCGGGCCGCTGACCCTGACCGTGACCGGCAGCTCCACGGTGGTCTGCAAAGACGTGCTGCTGGGTGATGTCTGGGTCTGTTCCGGACAGTCGAACATGGAATGGGGACTGGGCGGCGCGGACGGTGGCGACAAGGATGCCAACGAGGCCGTCTTCCTGAAACTACGGCTGCTGCAGATTCCCAAGGTCGCCAGCCCGTTGCCGCAGGACAACGTCGCTGCCGCCTGGCAGGATTGCACGCCCGCCAACGCCCGCGGCTTCAGTGCGGTGGGCTACTACTTCGGGCGTGAGCTGCTGCGCGAACTCGAGGTCCCCATCGGCCTGATCAACACCAGTTGGGGCGGCACCCGCATCGAACCGTGGACGCCGCCGGCCGGCTTTGCGGCCGTTCCGAAGCTGGCGCCCCTGGCCGACCAGGTGGCCCTGGCCAGTCCGGCGAGCGCCATCCACAAGCAGCGCCTCGGCGCCCACCTCGAGGCGGTCGAAACCTGGATGAAGGGCGCCCGCGAAGCCCTCAAGCTCGAGCAGGTCCTGACGCCGCGCCCGGAGTTCCCGGGCGAGCTCCTGCCGTTGCAGGGCAGCGGCGACCCCTGCGCCCTCTACAACGGTATGGTACAGCCACTCGTACCCTATGGCATCCGCGGCGCCATCTGGTACCAGGGCGAGTCCAACCTGCGCGACGCCGGCCTTTACTACCACAAGATGCAGGCGCTGGTCAAGGGCTGGCGCGCGGTCTGGAACCAGGGCGACTTCCCCTTCTATTGGGTCCAATTGGCACCCTACAACTACGGCGGCAACATCCCGCGCCTGCTGCCGCAGATCTGGGAAGCACAGGCCCAGGCGCTGGACCTCCCCAATACCGGCATGGCCGTCATCAGCGACATCGGCAACGTGCAGGACATCCACCCCCGCAACAAGCGTGAGGTCGGTCGCCGCCTCAGCCTGATCGCCCTGGCCAACACCTACGGCCGCACCGCTACACTCTGCTCCGGGCCGGTCCTCAAGGAGTGGAAGGCCGATGGAAACCGCCTCCGTCTCGGCTTCACCCAGGTCGGCGATGGCCTGCGCACACGCGACGGCAAGCCCCCCACCTGGTTCGAGATCGGCCGTCCCGACGGCAGTTTCGCGAAAGCCGATGCCGTGATCGAGGGCACCGATCAGGTCATCCTCACGGCCGCCGGCGTCACCGCCCCCAGCGGCGCCCGCTTCGCCTGGGACCAGAGCGCCGAGCCGAACCTGATCAACAGCGCCGGCCTGCCGACCAGCGCCTTCCGCGCCGGCGACACCGCCGCGCACAACGAACTCGAGGCCACCATCCCCCTGGCCAAGGGCTTCCAGACCGTCTACCGCCTCGACCTCCCCGAAGCCCCCAACTACAGCGACCAGCCGGTGGCCTACGCCGTCGACAACGCCGACGAGATCACACAGCCCCTCGAGCGCATCGCCTACTGCCTCGAACTCCAGAAGGCCGGCGGACCGCTCGAATACGTCTTCGTCAGCATGGACGCCTTCAGCCAGGAGGCCCGCAAAATCGGCATCCCAACCGCCGCCTCGGGGGTGCTCTTCCAGCAGGATGTGAAACGCCTGGCCGTCGCCTCCAATGTCCAAGGCGTGCCCACCGGCGACGACCTCGGCGATGGCGCCATCGAATTCTGGCCCAGCAACTACGGTCCACGCAACGCACGGCCCGTACCGGGCGCCTCCAATGAAGCCTTCGACGTCGGCGACGGAGACTGCCAAGCCGGGGTCAAGGGCCATGCCTGCATGCAGATCCACCTGCCGTCCCGCAAACAGACCCTCCTGGCCCTCAACCGCTGGGGCCCCCCGGGCCCCTGCGAGATGGGCATCGGCAACAACCCCGAGGGCCAGCCGGACTGGACCTTCACCGCCAATGCCGGGAAGTACACCCTGCGGCGACTGACCGTCCTGGTGCGCATCGACCGCTGAAACGCCAGCCGGCGGCGGGCGTTATCGCTACGGCGCTGCTGGGGCAGCGGGCGGCGCCGCCGCCACGGCGGCTTGCTCCAGGGCCTCCAACACCCACTGCGCGTGCAGAACCGTGCCCAGTCCAAGCGGGTGGTGGATCGTCCGCTCCTCGTACTCCGTGTTGACCTGTTCGTCATGCCGGAACTGCGCGATCACCATCCCTATCACCAGCGGCTGACCCGCCGCGCCCTCGATGAAGACCGGTCCGCCGCTGTCGCCGGCGAAGGTGCTGAAATCAGCCAGGAAGGTCGGCTGGCTCTGCACCGGCAGCAACGGACTGGAAACGATGCCCGCACGGGCCACGGGGAAGCCCGCACTGTTGGCCTCGAGACGCTGCGGGAAGGTGAGGACGAACAGCGGACTGCAGAGGTGCGTGCCGGCCGCCTTCAGACTGCGCTCGTCAGCCAGCCACGCGGCCGCCAACGCGGCCACCGCAACCGGCGGCGTCTCGCTGAGCCGCAGGACGGCGACGTCCTGCGTGGCGTGGCGCAGCCACAGTGGCTGGCCGGCGCGACGGATGGTCACCGTCTGGTCGTGGCGCTCGTAGGAGCCATCGTCCCTCGCCTGACGCAGCACAACCACGGCCGTATCGCCCTTCATCCGTTCCAGGGCGTGACCCGCGGTCACGAGATAGAGGGCGCTGTCCGGCGCGGCGCGCCGGACCAGGATGCAGGTCGCTGTCGACTCGGGGTGGAATAGCTTGAACGTCGCCTCGAGCACCGCCGTGGCGAAGTCCGCGGCCGCCGCAGCGCTGACCCCGAGGCCAAGGCAGAGAGTCAAGAGGCATCGTTTCATAGGCTCACGCACCAGCAGGAGAATGCCGACCTCACGGCCCGCCCCCCGGTTGCCGCCGGGACTGCAGGTCCTGGTCGAGACGGTCGGCCTGCCGCGTCGCGGCGCCCAGGCCCGCCGCCAGAGCGCGCGCCGCGCCGAAGGTCGGCTGCTGCTCAAAGCCCAAGCGCATCGCCGTGACCACCTCGCGCGTCTGCCGATAGGCGGTCACCAGCTCGGTCGCACCCCCTTGCGCAGCGGCTCGCCCAGCCCGATCCAGACGCTCGAGCAGACGGTCTGCCGGAATCAGCGGGGCGGCCTCCAAACGGAGGTCATCGACCCAAATCGTCTGCTCCGTCGCCGGCTCGCACATGAACAGGTCCACCTGCACCAGGCGCGAGGTGTCCACGGCCAGGTCGCGGAGCGCTGCCGCAAACGCCAGGCGACCGCGGGCCGGCACCGTCGCCGCCACGGTCGCCTGGGCTCCGGCCATGTCCGTGAAGCAGACCTGGAGCGGCGCCTCCGTATGGCCCGGATTCCGTGCCTCGAAGCAGACCTGCTCGTAGCCGCGCCAATCGCGGAGCGGCAACGCACGGGCCGCGTAGCGCGCCTGGTACGACGGCCGGCGCAGAGCGCCCTCCTGGTAGGCCGGGAAGGTCAGCTCAAGGGCCCGCCGCCCCTCCATCCGGGCAGCGTCAGTGACCCGGGCCTTGACCCCGTTCGCCTGCCAGGGGCCCCGTTCGTCGTCAGCCTCAAAGCGCGCTATGGACAGCCGTGGCGGGAACTCCACCGCCTTCAAGTCGCGTTCCTTGAGCAGCGTCAGGGTGGACAGATAGAGGGTCAGCGCCCGCACCGGACGCGTCACGCATACCTGCACCTCCTCGATCGCCTCCAGCGGCAGTTTGCTGTCCGTGGACGCGCTCAGAGTCAGGAGCACCGCGTTCCAGACGTTGGGCTGCAACGTCGCCTGTTGATCGCAGCGCCCTTCGCCAGCGCGCACGAGCAGCCCGATATCCACGGCCTCGTTGCCGGGGGTGTAGACCCACAGCGCCAGGAGGTCGTGGCCGCGCCAGTCGGCACTCGCGAGCGCCTTGGCCGGCAGCTTCAGGGCCAGTGGCTCCGGCCCCCCCTCCGCAGAAGCCGGAAAGGAGGCTTTGAGCACCGTCCGCACCAAACCAGCGGGGTCGGCAACGGCTTCGTACGTCACCGCACCGTCAACGGCAAGCATGGCCTTGGCTGCATTGAAGTCGGCCAGCGTCGTTTCGGCGAAGGCGGCGGGCCAGCCCACGGCTGGGACGGCAGCCCCGCGCACCCACGGCCCGCCCAGGACCAGCCCCACCCACACTACCCCCAGGAACCTGCGCATACTCGCCCCCATCCGCGCCGGCCCACTCGGCGCCGGCCACGCTACGGTCCGAACCTCAACTGCGGTAGTCGGCGTTCTCGCTGACATACTCGTGCGAACGGTCGGCACCAATCACCGTGCCGGCCGCCGCACCGCAACCGAGGTCGATCAAGATCTCGACGCTGCGCTCATGCGGCGGCCACGACACCGGCGGCTTGAACACACCCTGCGCGTCCGGCGGCGCACTCGCGTACAACTCGGCCTGCCGGAAGTACGCCGACAGCAGGCGCTCCGTGTCCGGCGCGATCCGAAACGCCCCTTCGGCAAAGACCTCGCGCCCACCGATCGCCATCCGGCAGCGACTGACGTCGACGCCGGGGTGGTGGTTGCCCAGGTACTTGCCAACCGCACATACCAGCCGGCCGATATTCGGGTCGTTGCCGCAGAGCGCGCACTGGAACAACGGCGAATTCACCACCGACTTGCCCACGGCGCGCGCCAGGGCGGCGTCCGGGGCGCCCTGCACGGTCACCTTCATGACGTGGTGCACCCCCTCGCCATTCCGCACCACATCCTCGGCCAACGCGCGGCAGACGCGCCCCAAGGCCTCGCGGAAGGCGGCTTCCGCCACGCCCTCAACCTGCCCCGACGAGAGCGCGACGACCGTGTCTGAAGTACTTTGATCCGAGTCGATACTGATGCTGTTGAAGGACTCGCCAACCACGACCGGCAGCATCTGGCGCAGCGCCGCGCGCGGCACCGCAATGTCGGTGAGTATGTAGACTAGCATCGTCGCTAGGTTGGGCTCGATCATGCCCGCCCCCTTGGCGATGCCCACGATGGCGCCGCCGCCGAGGTCGGCGCGCCGGATCTTCGGGTAGAGATCGGTCGTCATGATCCCCAGCGCGGCCGGCAGAATGCTCTCCGACTGCAGGGCCGCCGTCACCGCCGGCAAAGCACCGCACATGGCCTCCGCCGGCAACCCCCAGCCAATCACGCCGGTGGACGAGGGCAAGACCTCCCCCGGACGCAGTCCTAGTTGCGCCGCCAGCGCCGCACACAGCCGCTCGCTCGTCTCCACCCCGCCCGGTGCACAGACGTTACTGATCTTGTTGTTGACCAGAACCGCCCCCAACGTGGGCTCCTGCAGGCGCCGCCGACCAATGACCACCGGCGCTCCCGGGAAAGCATTGCGGGTGAACACGGCCGCGAAGTCCGGCGTCGGCCGCGCCAGCGCCAGCAGCGTCAGGTTCATGAAGAAGCGCTTCGGAACCTCGGCCGGCTCGAAACTGAAGCGCGTCGTCCCGACGCGGAAGCCGCGCGGCAACGCGGCCTGCGCTGACAGCCATTGCCGATGCTCATCTGCGGACGTGAACTGCATGGGGGACACCTCGTCGCCGCGGGTTCGTCTTCTGCCTGGCGGCCAAGTGCCAAATATAGGCCGCGGACCGGCCGACTCCAGCCCGACCGCCTGGGCGGCATGCCGCCGGGATCGGGAGTACTGCACTCGTCAGCAGACACTGACACCACAGGCGCGGGCGGCCACGCGGAGCGCCCCATCCCTGCAGCCCAAGGGCAGGTTCAGACGCTGAGCAAGCTCCAGATAGGTCGCGTCATAGACGGAGAGCGTGTACTCGCGGGCTAGATCAGAGAGGCGCCCGCACGCCATGGCCGACATCTCATGATCAATGATCACGGGCAAGCGCTGGATCCAGCCGAGCGCGGCACGCCGTTCGCTCTCCACCAGCTTCCCGCGGCGGGTCAGAACCAGCAATGCGTTCGCTACCTCCACGGACCACAACGCAGGCACACGGATGACGGCACCTCCGCGCAACGACTGCAGCATGGCCTGTGTCGCCTCATTGGCCTGCGCCGGATGGATCCAGGCGATGGCAACCGAGGCGTCTGCCACGAAGGACGCGCTCATGCTCGCCCCTCTGCGATAGCGTCCTGTACCTCGGCGTCCGTCAGGGTCGGCAGGCCACCTACCCGCCCGGCAATACGCTGCTGCAGAGCGACTAAACCGTCGACGACGGCCTCCACCTCGCGCCGGTCACGGCGGCCCTCCGGCACGATTCGGGCGACCGCTTTGTCGTAACGGGTCACCACGATCTCTTCACCGCTCGCCACGCGGTCGAGTAAGTGGCCAAAGTGGGTCTTGGCGTCGAAGGCGCTAATGGTAGTCAAGGCAGCGACCCCTATGTTGATTAGTCACCGATCAACATACCCCGACTCAGCCGGCACGGCAAGCCTGGCCAAAGCGCGGAGCGGCTTCAGATGGCCGTCCAACCGCCATCCACCAGCAGGGTGTGCCCAGTGATCAGAGCCGCCGCCGGGCTGCAGAGGAAGACCACCGCCCCCACGATATCCTCGGGCTGACCGACGCGGCCGAGCGGGATCCGCCGCAGCAGGTCGGCGCGCAAAGTGGGGTCGTCGAAGGTCGACTGCGTGAGCGGGGTCAGGATGAAGGTGGGACCGACCGCGTTGACGTTGATCTGGTGCTGAGCCCACTCCAGGGCCAACACCCGGGTCAGGTTCACCACACCGGCTTTGCTGGCACAGTAGGCTGCCCGCCGGTAGTACCCGACCACACCGTTCTGCGAGGCGATGTTGACGATCCTCCCTCCCCCGCTCTTGATCATCTCCCGGGCCACGCGCTGCGACATGAAGAAGAGCCCTTTGAGGTTGACGTCCAGGACGCGGTCCCAGTCACTCTCGGTGACCTCGAGGGCCTCGCGCGGGATGTTAACCCCGGCGTTGTTGATGAGGATATCGATCCGCCCCATTTCGCGGACCCCGTCTCCAACCAGCGCCGCGATGCTGTCCAGCCCCGGCAGCGCCAGGGGCAGCGGCAGCGCCCGCCGGCCACAGGCGCGGATCTGGGCGCAGACGGGCTCCAGCGAGCCCAGCCGGTCGGGCAGCTCCGTGACCACGCAGTCGGCACCCGCCTCCGCCATGGCCACAGCGACGGCGGCGCCAATGCCCGACCCCGCACCGGTAACCACGGCGACCTTGCCATCCAAACGCATGCTGGGGAGCACCATCACCAGACCCTCCGCCGAACGCCATTCACCCCTGACGCCGACCACCGCCCTGAGCCCTGCCGCCGGCGCCCGGCCGGCCCAGACTACGATAGCGGCACGGGAAGGAGCTGCCAAGGTAGGGTGCCGCCTTGATTCAGCCACGGTCCGCCGCTATCTGTAATGCCGGTTCACACCCGTCCCCTGGAAAACCCTGAGGCTGTAGCGGTTTGGGCTGTTGGCTATTAGGTTACACGACCGGACGCGAATCCGGGAACGCAAAATGCCCCGAGGCAAGACCTAACAGTCTACAGCCTGAGTACCTAACAGCCTTGGCGTCCTGTGGGACGCCTGTGATGCCGGTTCCGTAAGCAGCCACACCCACCGGCGGCAACCCCCCGGGAGACTCTTCTATGCGGATCATTGACCTGCGCAGCGACACCGTCACCGTGCCGGACGCTGCCATGCGTCGCTGCCTTGCCGCGGCGGAGGTCGGCGACGACGTCTTCGGCGAGGACCCCACCGTGCTCCGCCTCGAAGCGCTGGCGGCCGAACTGACCGGCAAGCCGAAGGCGCTGTTCGTGACCTCGGGGACGCAGGGGAACCTGGTGGCGTTGCTGACCCACTGCGCGCGTGGCGAGGCCGCCCTGGTCGGACGCGACTCGCACATCCATTACTACGAAGGCGGCGGGCTCGCGGTGCTGGGCGGCATCATGCCCTATGCCCTGGATGACAGCACCGGCATCCCCTCCCCCGAGGCGGTCGAGGCGCAGTTCCTCCCCGCCAATGTCCACTACGCGCCGCGCCGCTTGCTCTGCCTGGAGAACACCCACAACCGTTGCGGTGGACTGGCGGTGCCGCCGGAGCGCTTCCTGGCTGTGACGGCGGCCGCCCGCAACGGCGGCCTGAGCCTCCACCTCGATGGGGCGCGCCTGTTCAATGCCTGCACACGCTGGGCCGTGGCGCCAACCGCCTACACGGCCGCGGTCGACTCGGTGCAGATCTGCCTCTCCAAGGGACTCGGAGCACCGGCCGGATCCCTGCTCTGCGGCGCCGCGGAGTTCGTCAACACGGCGCGCCACTGGCGTAAGCGTCTCGGTGGCGGCCTGCGCCAGGCTGGAATCCTGGCGGCGGCCGGACTGGATGCGCTGACCCGAAACCGCGAACGCCTGGGGCAGGATCACGAGAACGCCGCACGCCTGGCGCAGCAGCTCACCGCCGCGGGTCTCCGGGTCGAAGAGACCCCCTGGCGAACCAACATGGTCTTCTTCGCTCCGCCCGCCGACAGCGTCACCGCACCCACGCTGGTGGAGCGCTGCGAGGCCGCCGGGGTACGCCTGCTGGCCATGGGGCCTGCCCGCCTCCGTGCGGTCCTGCATCTGGATGTGCACGCGGCGGACGTGGAACGGGCGGCCACCGTCATCGCCGCCGCGTTAGGCTAGACGGTGGAGGGCGAAGCTCCACGGGGGCGTTGACGCCCCGCTGAGCCGCTTCCCCACGGCGGACGCCTTGCCCCACCGAGCCGTCTCTTCATGGAGGGCGAAGCTCCACGGGGGCGTTGACGCCCCGCTGAGCCGCTTCCCCATGGCGGGCGCCTTGCCCCACCGAGCCGCTTCCACGCACCGGCACGCCGCTCACTTACCATCCTGCAGGCTGCGATAGTAGTCGCTGACGATGTCGCGGTACTCTTCGGAGATCTTGTTGATATCGACATCGTCCGTGGCGGCGCCGCCGGTCTGCGAGACGCTGGCGACCGGCATCGGCAGGACGACGCCACTGTTCATCTCCACCTGCGTGTCCTCAAGCCGGCGCAGCACGCGCCGGTGCAGCGAACCAAACTCTTTCATCTTCCCCGCAGCGCTCTCGACGCCGCGCAGCTCGCGCGCTGCCGTACCCAGGCTGCCCGTGCCCAGGTAGAGCAGGCGCGCCGTAGCGTAGACCGCCTCGGTCTCCTGCCGCAGTTGCGTGGGGCTGTTGCCGTGGTTGGCCGTCGCCAGATCGCGCCGGGGAGCCTTACCGAACATCCCGATGGTCTCCGAGTCGCCGCCGAGCTTGCCGCCACCGGTCGCGCGCGCGTCCATGGTCGAGCCCTCGTCCTCCGTGACCATGCCCTTCTGGAAGGGATCCTGGGTGCGGCGAGCGTGGGTGGCGGTGCCCTCCAGGCCCTTGACGTGGTTCTCGACCAGCTCGCCGTTGGACTGCCCTTCGCGGCCGGCACCACTGCGGCCGGTCATCTCGTTGTCGTTGGGACGCGTATTGCCCGACTTGCCCTTGGCGGCAAAGCTGGGCATGGGCCCATCCATGATCGCCCAGCCCATCTCCATGTCGGCGATCATGTTGTTGCCCGTCGTGTCCTGACTCTGCTTCGCGATGTCCTCGGCCTGGTCGAGTAACTCGCCGACGATATCCTCGAGCTCGTCGGGAAGAGGCACCAGGGGCATATTCGGAAACTCGTCCGTGTCAAAGCTCTCCATGTTCCAGACGATGTTGTCGGGGATGTCCATCAGCCACATCTCCACATCCTCGACACGCTCCTTGGTACTGCGGATCGCATCGAGCAGGCTGTCTTCCTTCTGAACCGCAATCTCCAGGGCTGGCGCGTCGGCACTCTTCTCGGCCTGCTCGACGTCCTCCAGAATCTCACGCATCTTCGAGTTGAGCTCGTTGCAGACGGGCAACTCGGGGAACTGGTACAGGTCGTTGGCCAGTTCCTCGACGAGCTTCGCCATCTCCTTCTGCTTCTCGTCCATCTCGCGCAGCTTCTCGCGCACCTCGTCGTCCAGCTTGCCGCGTTGCGAGAGATCGCGGGTGACCTCGGCGATCTGATTCTGCTTGGCTTCCAGTGCGGTCAGCGACTCCTTCGTCTTCTTCAGCGTCTCGGTGGCATCCGCCAGGATGCGCTGGGCGTTCTTCATGCGCCACTGGTTGAGGAGGTTGAGCGCCTGCATGAGATCGCGCATGACCTCCTCCTGGCTCTGCAACGAGGCGGCTACGTCACCGCCGCTGAGGGCCTCGGCCGCACCCAGAGCCTTCTCGTAGGTCTTGCCTTTGTCGAGCACGTCATGAGCCGCACGCAACTGCTTGGCAAACTCGTCGTCCACCCGTTCCTCGATCATCACCAGGCACATGTCGCCGAAGGTGACCAGATCATTGGCAATCTTGTCCTCGACCGCTGCCAGACGCGTAACGACGCTGGCATCACCCCCCGGCGCCTGTGCCGCTTTGGTATCCTTGAGGTTCTGGCGCTGCGCGGCGCAAAGCTTCTGCAGCACCGCAAACAGGTCCGTCTTGTCCTGCTGACGCTGTTCGTTGGCAAGGCCGGTCGGGATGCCGGTCAGCGCGGCCAGAATCGTGGTCTCAAGCTTGACGCAGGCACGCAACAGCCCAGGGACATCCGGCGGCTTGGCCCGATGCGCCTCGTCGAAGCGCTCCACCACCTGGGCCATCTCGTGGTTGACGAGACCCGCCAAGGTGGTCGCCAGATCCCCGAGCGCGGCCTGGTTCTTGAGCAAGTCCGTCGCCATCACCCGGACGTTCTGCTGAACGATATGCAGGGGCTGAATCTGGGCACTGCCAACCGGCTTGTTGAGGGTCGCCAGATCCGACAACGCCCGCGTGTTCTTCAGATTCTCGCGCTGCAGCCTGGCCAGAGTCTTCAGTCCATCCTCCGCCTGCTCCGTCATCTGGCGCCGGGCATCCCGATGATCCTCGGAGGCCGGCACTGTCAATTGCAGCACCGGCGAGTAGCCGCGCCGCGTCACCCGGTCGGCGCCGTTGTCCTCGGCCCAGACGCGGAAACGCAGGGTATCGCCGGCTCGCGCATCGAAGCTGGCGACATCGAGCAGGAAGCGGCCGGCAAAGGACTTCACCCCACCCTCCGGCTGCGCGTCGCTCACCGGCTCGCTGCGCTCCTCGCTCAGCAGACGCTCTAAACCGACGCGCGTGACGCCGTTGTCATCGTCGGCCTTGAACACCACCGGCACCTGGGCGTCCGCCGCGGCCACGACGCGCTGCTTGGTGTCGACCAGAACCACGGTCGGCTTCTGGTCCGGGAGCACGGCAAAGGGCATGGCGCTGATCGACTCGAGGCCGTTCTCACCGACCAGCCGCAGGCGCACACTGCTGCCCTCGCGCATCGTGAAGGTCAGCGCAAACTTGCGGCCGCCGGCGAGGCTCTTCTCCACCAAGGCAGCCTCATCCTGGAGCACCACCGCCATGCTCAGCGGCGCGCTGGCCGAGCCCCCGAGCACAACGCTGGAACCCACCGGCACCCCGGCCTCCGTCGCCGTGCCGTCGAGGGTGTAAGTCTTGCGGCCGAGGTACTCCGGCGGCGTCACCCGCGCCTCCCAGTGCTCCAACCCCGGCGGGTTGGTGACACGGATCGTATACCAGACCGAACGGGCATCGCCGGCCAGCACCCGGTAACGCGAATCGTGAAAGACGCCTTTGAGCTCGCCCTGGTAACGCCCGGCCTCGCCCGCCTGCAACGGCAGGGTGTCCGCCTTGTCCGCGGCCCGCTCCCAGACAATGACGGCGCGCTCCGGGGTGTCGCCGCGCAGGGCCGCCGCCACGGCGATGGTCTGACCGCGTGGAATCACCGTGTCACCAGGCTCAACGCTGGCGATCTGAGTAAGCGTGTACGGTCGCATGCCAGCCATCGGCGCCAGCATCCGCAGCGCCGCCGCCCCCATCCGCCGCGGCGACACCGCAAAGGCAATCAGCAGCACGGCCACCGCCCCCGCCAACACCCCCTGGGAACGCTTGTAGGGCTTCTGCGAGTAGAGCTGCCGACTCTGCAGACGTTCCATGCCCGGATCTGACTCCGACAGCACGGCCTCCACGAAGCTGCCCGGCAACGCCTGGTTGCTCGCGAACTGCACGGCGTTGATGACGTGGTTGCCGGCGCCGCCGACGACGTTCTCCACCAACACCGCCAACGCCTCGTTCGACACCGGCGTCCGCGCCGTGCGCCGGACCAGCCAGGCCCCCGCCCCGGCCACGGCCAGCAACCCCAGCCAGACCAGCCAGCACCAGGCGCTGTGCAGACGCAACAGCACATCGGCCAGCGCCGCCAGGGTGAAGGCCCCCAGCAGCACCGCCACCACCCCGACCGCGCAACGCCAGGTGCGGCCACGAACGTAATCGCGGCGCAGGCGCGCCAATTCGTAGAACAGCAGTTCACTGCGAGTCACGGGCTCGTCTCCATGCCAGCGCGCCGCCGGACCATTCACACCGCTCGCGGCGCGCTGTCCCTATTGTACCAGCAGCACACGTGACATGCAATGCGTCCCGCTCTGCCTGCAAGGCTGTTCCAGGATCCGTAGCGCGGCACCGTTCACGCAGGGCATGGTAACGGCGGGTCTCCAGCACCAAGCGGTCGCCGCGGTCGCCCGATCGGGTCAGGATGGAACCCAGGACCGCCGCGCGAGCGTCCACGGAACTCAGCACCCCGCGAACTCTGGTGCCACAGGAGGGCTCAGGAGGGCTAGGCGGGTCAGTCCTCTAATTTGGGGCTAGGCGGGTCAGTCCTCTAATTTGTAACAACCCGAGCGGGCCATGCGGGTCAGTCCTCTAATTTGTCTTTAACAACCCGAGCGCGCAGGCCTAGTAGCGCGAGGGCTAGGCGGGTCAGTCCTCTAATTGGCTAGGCGGGTCAGTCCTCTAATTTGTCTTTAACAACCCGAGCGCGCAGGCCTAGCGCGATGGCCTCGACGCGGGCTCTCAGCTTCTGGTCGTCCCGCAACCGCCGCACCATCTTGGCTCTGGCGTTGCTGATCGCCGCCAGCGACACCGGCCCGAGCCTCTGCCCCAACTCGGCGAGAGAGTAGCGGCC
>CAILUI010000252.1 GCA_903837355.1 uncultured Victivallales bacterium | reverse complement strand
TCCGCGGCCGAGCGGTCGGCCACGTCGTAGTACAGGGTGAACTCGGTGACCCCGAAGGCGGCCTGCCAGGCGGCGGCGGCCTGCATGTCCGCCAGCGGCGCCGGCCCCTTGCCGCCCATCTTCTCGGAGAAGTCGCTGACCTCGGTGAAGACGCGCCGTCCGCCGGTCAGGACGGCGGCGGATGCCGGCAGGGCGGCCGTCATCCAGTGGCCGTTGAGAACGACCTCGGGGGTCGACGAGAGCTCGTCGAGGCCCGGGATGTCGAAGCGGGTGAGCGCTTTCAGGCCATTGCCGTAGAGGGTGGGATGGTGCATGATCGCCTCTTCCCACAGGTTGTGGCCGGAGGAGGCCACGCCGGCCGCGGCGCACCACTCCTGAATCGGGCCGTAGTAGCGCTCGACGACCAGGTCGGCGATCAGCGCCCAGTAGTGCTGCCGCACGGCGCGGTCGGCGTCCGTGTCGCCAACAAAGAGGCTGCGCCGCACCGCCAGCAGGTCGCTGCCGTAGCGCTTCCGGTAGAGCTCTGGCAGGTCGTAGACCCAGGGCACGGCAGGCAAGGCCTTGACCTGGGGGTCGACGGGATCGACCACGGGGACGCGCTGGCGTGCGGCGTCGGGGATCTGCCCCAGGTTCACCGTGATCAGGGAAGGCTCGTCGGTGAAGAAAGCCTTGACGGTGCTGCCGATGTGGCTCCCAAGACGCTGGCGGTAAGCCTCGTGAGTCACCTTGATGAACAGGCGCACGGCGCGGTCGTCGATGAGGTTGATATAGCGCCGCGAGGCGTGGTAGTTGTTGCTGGCATGGGTGAACTCGTAGGCGGGCCGCACCGCAAACGGGTCGGGCTGGGTGGCGTCGTAGGCCAGGGCCTGGGCTTCGTATTCGGGGCGCTCCTGCAGCACCAGCCCACCGGCGCCGCCGCTGGGGTAGCCCTTCTCGTCGTAGATCCAGACGACCTGGCCCAAGGCGCGGCAGCTCTCCACGCCGGCGATCAGTGTCCGCCAACTCTCCTCCGAGCGCAAGTAGTCATCGAACGCCACATTGCAGACCACGCCGCCCAGGCCTCGTTCACGGTAAAACTGCATGACGTTGGCGACCATCTGCTCCTGGCCGGTGCCGGCCACCATCTGTCCCATGCCGGAGATGACTCGTCCGCTGGGGTCGATCCCGTGCACGATCTGCAGCGGCCGGTCCGCGGCCACCGGCTGCGCCCAGCCTGTCCCCCAGCTCTGCGGCAGTCCCGTCTGCCCCCACACGCCTGCTGCTGCACATGCCGCCAGAATCACCATGGTCGTACCCATCCTCCGTTGAGAACTGCGCCAAGTCCCAAAGACGCTGCGCGTCGGTATCTGCTGCGGCTCAACCCTCCGGGCGAGCCGCTTTGGGGTGTCGTGTCGCTTGCGACCGCTTTGGCATGCCGAGGCCAGCCTCGGCGCTCCCGGCTGGCCGGGGGCCATCTGGAAACAGCGATTGCACAGGATAGGCGATTGCGTCGCTCTGATGCGAAGGGTCTGAAGAAACGACTTGGCGACGGCAACAGCGGCGCCGGTCAGACCGTCCCTCGCATCGGTCTGCCGGCCGGGGTCCGCCGGGCTGGCAGGCGGACGATGCGGTGTCCGCAGGCCGCCTGGTGCTGGCGCAGATCCTCACAGATGGCCTGCAGATTGTTGCCAAACCGTTGGGCGTGCTCCCGCCGGAATCGCCGCACCTCCTCGACAATGGGGTCCTTCATACTCCCTCTCCCAGAAGCTCGTCTGGCGAGCAGATCTCGGGGGCCACATAACCGGCGTTCCCAATCACCTGCCGGATCATCATTCGCGTGAAAGGGTTGTTGATGTGAGTGAAGTTCCAGGTGACGACGAACTCCAGGCCATTGACCGTAGCGATGGCGATGTGCAGTGCGTCTTCAGGGTACTCGTCCGGCACCGCGCGGCTTGCGAGAATCGTCTCCGCCAGACGCCTTGCCTCGTCGTCGACGTCCACTACCGGGAAAGCCACCAAGGCGTCGAGCCGGGCCCGGGCCTGCGTCGGGTCGCCGCGACCGGCCTCCTGCAGGACCAGATCGGAAACGAAGACATCGAAATCGCCCAGCCGGTTCCAGAACTCCCGCGTGGACTCCTGATGTCCGGCCACGACAGGATTACCGGACACCCGCGAGGTCAGGTAACTGACTACTGTCGTCTCAATGTAGACCTTCAGCTTCATCCAACTGAGCCCAAGGACGTCAAGGAACTGCCCTCACAAGGCGACAGCCGAAGTCGATGGCGCCCCCGCCGCCCGCCGCCATGGTCCACGGTCAGGCTCGGTTGCGGTTCGGCCGCCGTCAGGCTGGCCCACAGGGCGATAGCGCAGGCCGCGCCCACCCGCCAGCCCAATAGCCCTGGCACGACATCAGCCGAGGTCCTCATGTCAGCCATCCCCCGTCGTCGCCCGTCGTCGCCCGTCGTGCCGCGACGCGCGCTTTCGCACGCATACGGTCTACCATAGGCCACCGCCAGCGGGCACGCAATCCTCATGGCGGCGCGCGCCAGCGCTCACTCCCGCCGTACCTGCAACTGCTCCTCGGCCAGCACGACCTTCGGCTCGCCCCACAGGGCGTGGTCGTTGGTCGTGTTATCTGCTGGGCCGCAGTCGACCGTCAGCTTCAAGGTCACCTTCTGGCCAGCGAAGGCCGCCAGATCGGCACGTGCCGGCAACCAGGCACGTTCGCTATGGTGTTGCGCGAAAACCTCGGTGGCGCGCCCGCTGCCGTCGAGCACGTCCACCTTGAACACTACCCCATCGCTGAGATCGCCACCGTCGGCCATGGCCATGGCAAAGCGCAGGGATGCCGGCGAACCGGCTGGCAGGTCAACGGCGAAGGTGGCGAAGACGTACCCTGCCTTGAGCGGACCGTAGGGTGGGTGCATCAGCAGGCTCGGGCGCTGGACCCCGCCCGCGCAACCGCCACCACGCTGCACCTCGCCCGCGTAGGCGTTGTCGCCGCCGAAGGCTTCCTCGCCGCCCCGCGCCCGGTGGCCTTTGACGAAGGGGAGTTGGGGATCGAGCAGATCGGCCAGGGCGCGCTGCCCCAACTCCGCGGTCAGCTTGGCGGTAGCGGTCGCGTAGCCGCTGGTCACGGTCACCGCGTAGGTGCCGGCCTGCCACGGCAACTGCAGTTCGATGGGGATGGCCGTTGGCCGTTGCGGCAGCAGCCCCTGTTCCAGCACGTCGGGGCGGCAGGTGCCGGCCGGCGTGATCTGCAGGCGGAGCGGCAGGCTGGCCGCCACTGCGAGGTTACTGGTGAGGAGCAGCTTGGCGGACAAGGCCTGGTCGCGCCCGAGGGTGGCCTGGCGTGGCAGATCCAGAGCCAACTCGCAGGCCGCGGCCGCGATGGCGTCGAGCCACAGCGTCTCGCCTGCGACGGGCAGCGCCAACCACAGATGATCGCGCGCTTGCGCGCTGGCGGGCACCAGGAAGGCGA
Organism: uncultured Victivallales bacterium; assembly: GCA_903837355.1. Classification (GTDB taxonomy): domain Bacteria; phylum Verrucomicrobiota; class Lentisphaeria; order Oligosphaerales; family JAFGRS01; genus CAILUI01. The sequence continues at coordinate 19,269 of CAILUI010000252.1, read as the reverse complement.
GCCCCTTGCCCTTGCTGCTCTCCGCCGGCCGAGCCGGGACGCGTTCACCGCGTACTTCCCAGTAGGCCTCGCCCTGCAGGTGAGCGGCGGTGAGCCCCTGCACCTCCAGATTTCGTCCCAGCAGGGCCAGCCGCTCGCTGTGCAGTTCGCGCGGGCGCGGGCGGTCTGCCTGGAGCAACCGGTACGTGCAGGCCTTGCCAGCCCCCGGCAGGAGATGGAAGAACGGGCCGCTCCAGCGTGTCGTCGGCGGCTCGACGAGCGTACCGTCGGCGGCCACCGCCTCCACCCGGATGTCCCGGTCAGGATCCAGTCCCGCCAGGCGGGGCGTCAGGGCGAAGTCGGCAAAGTGGTCGGTCGGAATGACCCACGGGACGCCGTTTTCGAGCTTGAAGGCGCCACTGCCCTCCACCGCTACCGGGTCGCAGACGGCGTAGCCGCCGCGGCTGTCCAGGTAGACCTGTCCGGGGCTCCGGGCCACGTCCAGGCGCTGCCGGGGGCCGCCCAGCCGCTGGTCGCCCGCCAGGGGCTCGATGGCGGAACTCACAAAGACGGGGTCTGCCGCGTCATCGCGCCAGGCGAGGTAGCCCCAGGGCGGCAGTTCCGCGCGCGTGCGCCGGACCCCGTCCTGCCGCGAGCGGATGGCGATGGCCCAAGGCTCGGCAGCGCCATTGACCCAGACCTCGGTGCCGTTCTCGTAGACGACATGCAGGCGGTTGGTCGGCCAGTCGGGCGCCTGCAGCGCCGTCGACGTATCCACCAGCGCCCCGTTCGCCTCGTACTCGATGCGGCGCACCGGCACCATGGCGTAGTGCTTCTGAATGCGCTGCATCATGTAGTAGCACTTGAGGTCCCCCGGCATGGCCCACTCGCCCAGGAAGCCGAGGTGCCCGTAGGCGAGCGTCGTCGCGAGGAACTGGTCCAGGTTCGCCGGCGCACCGCGGAAGAACATGCCCGGGCTGCCCATGCCGGCGTCCATCTGCAGGGGGTGCATCTGTAGCAGGTCGAAGTCGACCAGCAGCGGTTCCCGCGGCGGGCTGGGGCTGATGATCTGGGCGTAGTTGCCGTCGGTCAGGCCGCTGTACCACCAGTGGTTGTTGCCCTCGGAGTAGACGGGGCCCTGGTGCGCGAGCTTCTCGTTGTAGAGCAGCCGGCCAAAGCACTCGAAGGTGCGGCGGAAGGTGCCGGCGCCGGGGACGCGGGCGTCGTAGTCGACGCGCGAGAAGGGGCTCACGGCGGTGTGGACGTCGCAGTAGCTGTGGTCCTCGCCGAACTTCGCCTGGATCTGCGGCGCCAGCTTCGCCTCCATCTCCACCGCCCGCATCGGCTTGGGGGCGTAACAGCGCATCCAGGCCCGTACCCAGTCGCCGTTCGGGGCCCGGCTGACCCAGTCCTCGTTCCAGTACGAGTTCACCGGGGCGAAGTCGGTGTAGTTGGTGTAGAGCCCGACTCGCCAACCGAGGGCCTGTACCGCCGCCACAAACTGCCGCAGGGCCGCGTCGCCACCGCGCTGGGGAGCGGCCTCCAGACGGAAGGTGAAGCTCTCCCCGGCGTCGCGCCAACTGTCTTCGTGGTAGCGGATGCTGACCTTCTCGCAACCGTACTGGCGATAGCGCGTCGCCTCGTCGATCTCGGCGCGGTGGTCGGCGCCGCTCTTGACGCGCCAGAGCCGGTCGCCCTGGGCCAGGCGCATCGGCGAGGGCGGGTTGGGGATGGTCGGGAGCACTTCCTGGAAGTCTGGCGAGGCGTTGAGGAACAGGCGCTCGCGGACCAGGTTGCGGGCGCCGTCGGTCTTCGGGATGTACAGCGCCCCGCCGTTGTAGACCGCCCAGTCCGGCCCCTGTGCCGCTCCGCCGACGAGTTCGGAGGCATCGGAGACATACCAGTCGAACTGCGTGAACACGAACAGCCCGGCGCTGCACAGGACCCGCGGGTCGTTACCCCCATAGGTCAGGTAGGGGATGCGGAACAGCTTGCCGTCCGTGACCCCTTCGGCGCGTCCCAGCGCCACCCGTTCCGCCACGGGTTGGGCCACCGCGATGTCGATAAGCAGCGATTTCTGCACGATGCGGAAGCGATACTCGACGTCGGCCCCCACGTCCGCGATCTGGAGATGCCAGCGGACGGTCAGGACCTCGTCCTTGAGCTCGGTACCCGTGAGCGTCCGCTGCACCTCGGGATCCGTGGGTGCCGCCAGCCCGCCCCGCGCCGCGAGCTGCACGCCGCCGCCGACATACGGCCGGAGCACCGTCTTGCCGCAGCGCACCTCGAGATCGCCGAGGGTGCCATCGCTGGCGACATAGCGGTACTCGAGGTCCGTGTCGCGCCCACGGTACGAGAAGACCGTTGCCTTGCCGTCCTGCTGCACGCGGTTGCGGAAGCCCTGGGCCCGGTTGCGGGGCAGGATCGTCTCGGCACGCGTCGGAAAAGGCAGCTTCTCGGGCCAGGGCTCGAACTGCAGCGGCTTGAGCTCCTCCTTGAAGAAGGTCAGCGGCCCCAGGTACACCGTGCGCGGTTCGACATTACGGGCGTTCGTGAAGCGGATGCCGAGCAACTGGACCGGGCGCTGCAGTCGCGCCAGTTCCGCCGCATGCAGTCGGCTGTTGGCCAGGAACCAGTACTGGTAATCCATCCCCCCCAAGGGTAGTTCGAACTGCCAGCCGCCGGCGTCACGTAGGACGACGCTGGCTTGCAGGGGCGGCGTGGTCGGGTCGGGTGCCCAACCCCAGGTGTTGCCGTAGTTCCAGAAGTTGACTGCGTCCCAGGGCTCGGGGATGGTGATCGGTTCCTGGGGGCGGACCAGGATGGACGGGTTCGCTCCCTGGCCCACGTAGACGAGCTTGCCGCAGGTGTCTCGGTACAGGCGTTGCTCTGCCGAGCGCCGCAACCAGCCCTCCGCCTCCTGCCCCTCCACCAACCAGCCGGAGACGTCGTCGAAGGCGACGAGTGGGACCCGCTCCTCGGTCCGGCCCGCCATCTCATACGGCCGCTCGCCGCTGGGGCCGGCGGCGGGGTCCGCGTTCTCCGCCGGGTGGGTGATGACTTCCTGAGCCATGGCGACAGGACCTCCCAGGAGCAGCATCCCAAGTGCCAGCGTCCACGCGCACAGGCAACGGGGAATCCGAACGGCGGGGGGGGCGCTGGAAGGGCGGGGTGGATTCATCATCGGTAACGCGGCCTCCTCTGGCCAGTGCGGGTCCCACCCACACCGTGCGCCGACTCTACCGCGACCGAGGGCGCAATGCAAGGGAGCAAGCGGCGAGAGCACGCGCCGCGAGCCGCGGCCACAGCCGGAGGCGTCGCCGGGGCTGACCCAGGGGCCGAAGCCAGGGCGCGAAACAAGGTCAGGAAACGCCCATGCAGCCTCGCGAGTCGCGGCGCGGCCCCATTGCTCTCCTAAAGATGCATGACCAGGCGAAGTCCATCGTCGATCTGTCGCATGTCCTGGGCGTCGAGCCGCTTGACGCGCTCGGTCAGACGGCTGCGATCCACGCTCAGGAGTTGGGAGACGTTGACGACAGACGCCTTCGTGAGGCCGGACGTCCTGGGCGTCAGGCGAACATTGCCCGGTGCGTCCGCAAGATTCAGATTCGATGTGATGGCCGCACAGATGACCGTGCGGATGCTGCTGCTGTTGAACTCATCGGCCTGGACAATCAGCACCGGTCTCCGGTACCCGGGTTCCGATCCGGTCGGCTCGGCAAGCGAGGCCCACCAGATCTCACCACGCTTCATCACCAGTCCTCCCGGGGAAGAGCATGGCGCTGCAGTCGCTCGAAGACCGGATCCAACGTCGAGTCTTCCCGCGCGTAGATCTCGTTCAGCCTGTGCGTCACGTCATCCGCCCGGTGCTGCTGCACGTACTGGTCAACCGCGACGGTGAAGAGTGCGCTGCGGGACATCTTCCGCCGTTTGGCAAACTCGTCGACGCGCGCAAACACATCGTCCGGTATTGAGATTGCAGTCTTCATGCCATTACGGTATAACGCCAGTCATACTACGTCAAGTTCCCCATCTGGAGACAACGACAAAGCGGTGCTGCCGTACGCCCAGCGGGATGGGCGGCCCCCGCCGGTGGTAGGCTCACGGTTTCTCCCCGATCCCGAGCGCCTTGCTGGCCGCCTGCAGTCTGCGATCTCTGGTCCAGATGGACACGCGACTCAGTCGAGCGGAGGCGAGGAGATGCACGTCGATCCAGCCCAGGCCACGGCCGTGCAGGGTGTTGGCATCGACCATGTGCATGACTTCCGAGTGGGTGGCAATCTCCACCGCTGGCAGCGATGAGAGAAGCGCCAGAATCTCCCCCGGGTTGGCCAGGTTCCCGCACGCCAACTCCCCGATGACGAACGGGTGGGTCATTACCTCGCCGGCCTCCAGGAGGTCGCCGAGCAGCGGGACGTTCTGCCGCAGGTGGTCCGCCCAGACCGACGTGTCCACCAGAACCATGGTGGGCCTCCTACGGGCGGCGGCGCGGGATGGGCCGCAGGTCTCGTTCGCTGCCGCCCAGACGAGCCAGACGCTTTGCGCTCTCCATAGAGATCAGGGCTTCCAGCCCCATGCGCAACAGAGCGGTCTTCTCCGTGACCCCCGTGACGTCAGCCGCCCGCTTCAGAATCCGGTCATCGATGTTGAGTGTTGTTCTCATGCAGATCAATATGCACGATCCATGCAGCTTCCGCAACCGGTCTGATCACGCCGTGCTCTCCTGCTGGGAATCGTGACGCGGAACGGCGCGATCCCCGGCCAGGAACGGCAACCGGTTCGCTTCCGCTCTCTCCGCTACTGCTTCACTCCCGAGCGAACGGGCGGCCTGTCGCTATGCCAGCACCATGATGCAGGACGGGCTGGGCATGGCGGTCGGTGCGCCCACGGGAGTCAGGCGGCCGGTCTGGGGGTCGATGCGGAATACCGTGAGGCTGTTGCCGGGCAGGTTGGCGCACAACAGCAACTCGCCGCCCGGCGCCAGCGCCAGGTTCTGCGGCCCCCGGCCGAGGCTGGGTTCGATGCCGATCAGCGTCATGTGTCCGGTGTCGTCGAGGCGGAACATGGCCACGCTGTCGTGCCCGCGATTCGTGCCGTACAGGAAGCGCCCGTCCGGCGTGATCTTCAGATCGGCGCAGTAGCTCTTGCCGGCGAATCCCGCGGGCACGGTCGAGATCGTCTGGCGCTCGTGCAGGAGGCCGGACTCGGCGTCCAGGTCGAAGCGGGTGATCGAGTTGCCGAGTTCGTTGATGACGTAGGCCTGTCTGCCGTTGGGGTGGAAGGTCAGGTGTCGGGGGCCGCTGCCGGGCGGCGTGCACACCCACGGCGGCTGGTGGGCGGCGAGTTCGGCGCGGGCGGCGTTCAGGCGGTAGATCCGGACCTGGTCAAGTCCCAGATCCGCCGCGTAAGCGAAGCGGTTGTCAGGGCTGACGACCAGGCAGTGCGCGTGCGGGCCGCCGGGGCGGGTGGGTGCGCCCGCCGTGGCGGCATGCTGGAAGAACGATACCGCCGGCCCCAGCGAGCCGTCCTCCCGCACCGGCAGCGCGGCGACGCTGCCGCTGGCGTAGTTGGCGACCAACACCGTCTTGCCGGTCGCGTCGATGTCCAGGTAGCACGCGGCCGTCCCGAAGGCCGACTGTCGGTTCAGGAAACGCAACTCGCCCGTGCGGCCAATGACTTCGAAGGCGGCCACCTCTTCGGGTTCGGCTCCCCCGAAGGTGCGGGCGTGGGTCGAATACAGGAACCGCCCCGTGCGGGACAGGGTCAGGAAGAAGGGGTGCTCGAGGCCGCCGGTGCGCCGGGTCGCTTCCAGGTGCCCGGTCTGCAGGTCCAGGTGGTAGGCCTGGATGGCGCCCTCGGCAGCGGCGGCGAAGGCCGTGATGAACACCAGGGGCTTTGCGGTGGGCGGATGGTCGTTCATATTGTCTCACCCTCTGGCGACGTGACGTGGACCGATCGGCGGTAGTTTGGCCGCGGCATGAAGTGGGGGCCTGTACGCTACGGTCCGCCGAGCCGGTGTGGACTCCGTCCGGGGCGCCTTGAGTGGTCGGTTTGGGGACGGTGCACAGCCAGGATGAGGATACCCCGGGAGCCCGCGGTGTCAAGTCCCGGCTGCGGCCTGCAGTATGGAGGATGGCCATGGAAACGCGAGCCCTGTGGGCCGTGGCGGTAGCGGGTGCACTGGCGAGCCTGAGCGGCGGCTGCGTGCCGACCCACGACGCGGCCGCAAGGCCGCCGGTCCCCACGCCGGCAGTCGGTCAGTCCTGGACCGTGCCCGGCCTGCGGCTGAAGCTGGCCTACGTCGTCCCGGGCAGCTTCCGGATGGGCGCGGATGATGGGGAGGCCGATGAGCGGCCCGCGCACGAGGTCCGCTTGACGCGTGGCTTCTGGGTGGGGACGGCCGAGGTGACGCAGGCACAGTATGAGGCGGTCACCCAGAGTGGGGCGGAGCCGGGCGCAGCGGGTCGGGGGAAACCGAGTTCGTTCGTGAATCCACAGAATCCCGTCGAATCCGTCTCCTGGGACGACGCCATGGCGTTCTGCGCGACGCTGACCGCACGCGAACAGGCCGCCGGTCGACTGCCCGCCGGCCTCGAGTACCGCTTACCGACCGAGGCCGAGTGGGAATACGCCGCTCGCGGTGGCAGCCGCAGTCGAGGCTATCTGTACAGCGGCTCGAACTCCGCGACGGCCGTGGCCTGGCACGATGCCAACAGCGGCAACGCGCCGCATCCCGTGGCCCGGCGAGCGCCCAACGAATTGGGCCTGTACGATCTGAGTGGCAATGTCTGGGAGTGGTGCCTGGACGGCTACGACCCCGGCTACTATGCGCAGAGTGCCGCGACCGACCCGGTGAACCTGAAGACGGTCGACCGGCGCGTCTTCCGCGGAGGCTGTTGGGGCTTCTCGTCGAAGTTCGTGCGCTCGTCCTGTCGGGCCGGATTTCAGCCGGGCTACGTCTGTGACGGCCTGGGTTTCCGCGTGATCCTGGCGGCGCCCGCCGCCGTGCCGTAGGCGCCGTCTCGGACGGGCGGGCGAGGGGCGCAAGTCCGCTCCGTAGGGGTCTGCTTGTACTCGATCCGCCGTCCCAACACTGCGCTCCTGCGGCGGCACCCCCAGTCACAGAAGCCGCTGGTTCGCCTCTGCCTCTTCAGCCCCGAAGGGGCGTAATCCTTCAGTACCGGGCATACCCCAGATTCTTGGCCCCGAAGGGGCGCGATACCTGGCGTGCGCCGCCCATGGACTGTCGGTATGCCGCCCCTGTAGGGCTCAATCTCGTTTACGATTCCATTCCCAGGGCGGTGCCCTGGGCTGAGGAATTGCCGCGCTTTCAGCGCTCCGAGCCGTCTGGCATTCGCGACAGGCCTCTCCGCAAGCCTCCCCCAGGAGCCACGTGGCCCCATCCACCCGCCGGACGCAGCCGGAAGCGGAGCAGAAACCCCTACGGAGCGGACTTCCGCCCGCGGGCGAACCCTCGGGCAACTCAGCACCGCGGCTTCGTGTCTCACCCAGGCGAGTGAAGCGGCGGCCTCTACCGAAACCAGTGGCGGGCTGGTAATGTTGCTGTTGCCTGGCGTAGCTGGCTCGACTGCCGCTCCCTCGGTAGAGGTGTCAGCCTATCCGATGGGGGGTATCCCGTGAGCCGTCGTCCGCGTCGTCTCCGCCGTCTGGCCGCCCGGGTGGCCTTGGTCTATGCTGCGTATGCCTTGCTGGTGGTCTACCTGGTGCCACCGCTTGCCAGGCACCTGATCGAAACCAAGCTGGCCGCCCTCCTGCAGCGCCCGGTTACCGTGACCCGCATTTCCCTGAATCCCTTTACGCTCTGCCTTCAAGCCCGCAGGTTCGAGGTGTGGGAACCGGACGGCGAGACCCTGTTTGCCGGCTTCGAAAACGTCGAACTCAACCTCGACCTGGTGCTCTCCGTCCTGCAGCGCGGCCTGGTGGTGAGCGCTGTCACCATCGACGGTCCCCATGCCATCGTGGTGCGGCGCCAGGACGGGTCGCTCAACCTCTCCGACCTGACCCGGTTGTCGGCCACGAGCCCGCCGGCGCCCACGCCGGAGCCGGCCGCCGCGCCGCCACGCTTCTCGGTGTCGAACATCCAGATTCGCGGGGGTTGGTTCCTCTTTCGGGATGAGGTGGTGAAGGCCCAGCAGCGTCTGACTGGCGTGCAGCTTTCGATCGCGGCCGTGTCGAGTCTGCCAAACCACAGCGAGGTCTATGTTCAGCCCGCCTTCCGGGCTCAGTTCAATGGTCGCGAGATCGTTCTCGACAGCCAGACGAAACCCTTTGCCGACTCCCAGGAGAGCAATGCCAGCCTCAGCCTGAGTAACCTCGACCTGACCGCCCTGGCGCGTTACCTGCCCGAGCCACGCAGCTTCGACCTGGTCTCCGGCCGGCTTGATATCGACCTCAAGCTGCACGCCCTGCACGTCTTCAAGCAGACGCCGGCGCTGACGTTGAGCGGCGATATCGGCCTGCGCGACCTCCTTCTCGTCGGCCGCGACGGCCAGCCCCTGGCCAGTTTGGGTGCGCTGCAGGTGAGCGTCCTGCCCAGCGAGCTCATGCAGAGGGAGGTCCACCTCGGCCGCGTCACCTGTATCACCCCCTTTTTCCGGCTCGTCCGCAACGCTCAGGGAGCCCTGGTCCTGCCCCAACTCGGAGCCCCGGCCGCGGCAACCGTCCCGGCCGCGGCCGCGACGCCCCCTGCCGGACCTGCGGCGCCGCCGGCCATCACCGCCGATGTTGATGAGATCATCGTGCAGGATGGTCGCCTGGAGTTCAGCGACGCCGCCGTCAGCCCGGCGTTCAGTACGACGCTCAGCCTCCAACTCGGTGCCACGGGGCTGAGCACGCGGCCGGAACGGTCCGCCACCGTTCACTTCGAGGCCGCGACCGAGTCGGCTGAGACCCTGACCGGTGCCTACACGGTGAGCCTCTTCCCGCTCCTTTCCGTGACCGGCACAACGGCCGTCAAGGACGTCCGTTTGCCGCGCTACATGCCCTATCTGGCGACCACCCTGGCGAGCCGAATCACGCGCGGCACGCTGGCGCTGGATGTGGCCCACGAGGTGGCTCTGCCCGCCGCGGGTCCGCCCGTGGTCCGGATCCGTGATCTCGGCCTGGCGCTGAGCGACTTCTGTCTGACCGGCGACGCCGACCCGAGCCCCGTGATCTCCCTGCAGGAACTGACACTCAGCGCGGTCAGCGCCGACCTCGGTAGCCGCGAAGCCGCCATCGGAGCACTCCGTACGCGCGGCGGGCAGATTCAGATCCAGCGCTCCAAAGACGGTTCGCTGAACCTGCAGAAGCTGCTGCGGACCGCTGCCGCCCCGGCCGCCCCCGGGCCGGGCGCCGCCGTGCCCCCGTCCACCACCGCGCCTGCGCCCTGGGCTTTCACCCTGCGCGACGCCGCCCTGTCCGAGTGGGCCGTGGCCATGGACGACCAGCAACCAGGTACGCCCGTGCGCCTCTCCATCGCTGACATCACCCTGAACCTCAAGGACTTGAGCACGCGCGCCGGCCAGAAGGGCACGCTCGCCCTGGGCCTGCGGCTGAACGAGAGCGGCGCCCTGGCGGTTGCGGGCGGCTTCAGTGTGCAACCCCTGGCGGTTGACCTCGGCGTCAAGCTGACGAACCTGGCGCTCAAGGACTTCCAGGGCTACGTCGCCGATCATCTGCAACTGCTGGTCAGCGCCGGGGCCGTGGAGACCGATCTGAAGGTCGTCGTCAGTCAGGCGCCCGATGCTGAATTCGACGGCAGCGTCGATGGCTCCTTGGCGCTGCGGCAGTTCGCCTCGGTTGACCTGGCCCATGCGGCGGACTTCGTCAAGGCGCGGGAGTTGGCTCTGCGCGGTCTCCACGTGGCGCTGCGGCCGTTGGCGGTGCGCCTGGAGGAGGTTGCGCTCAGCGGCTTGGACACGGCTCTCACCGTCACCCCGGACGGTTCGCTCAACCTGCTCTCCGTGCTTGCCGCCACGCCTGCCACCGGCGCCGCTGCCGCACCGGCGCCGCCGCCTGCGTCCGCACCGGCCGCGCCGGCCCGCGCCTTTCCTCTGAGCATCGACAGCATCCGCCTCGAGGGGTGCGGCGTTGTTTTCACCGATCAGCAGCGCACGCCGCACTACCGCGTCAGCCTCGGTGAGGTGGCCGGTACGGTCACCGGGTTCTCGCTCGACCAGCCGACCCCTGCCGAAATCGCCCTGGCCGGCCGCCTCGACGGTCAGGCCCCGTTTTCGCTCAAGGCGACCCTGGGCGACCTCGGGCCGCAGATGACCCTCACGGCCTCCACCGTCCTGCAGAACTTTGAGCTCAGTCCGCTGACGCCGTATGCGGGGCGCTACGTCGGCTATACGGTGCAGAAGGGTAAGCTCAACTTCGACCTCCAGTACACACTCAAGCAGCGCCAATTGGTGGCTGAACAGAAGGTCACGATCGACCAATTCGCCTTCGGTCAGAAAGTCGACAGCCCCCACGCCACCGATCTGCCCGTACGTCTCGCGGTGGCCTTGCTCAAAGACCGTAAGGGTCAGATCAGTCTTAATGTGCCTCTGCGCGGCAGCCTGGACGACCCCGAGTTCAGCGTCCTGCGCATCGTCCTGAAGGTCCTGCGTGACCTGGTGGCGAAGGCCGCGACGGCGCCCTTTGCCATGCTGGGGGCGCTGGTCGGCGGCGGCGAGGAGCTGAGCTATGTGGAGTTCGGCGCCGGCCGTGCCGACCTGGATGAGGCCGGGACAAGGAAGCTCGAAACGCTGGCCAAAGCTCTGCTTGAGCGGCCCGAACTGCAGGTCGAGGCCGGGGGTACGGTCGACCCCACGAGCGACCGTGACGGCCTGCAGCGCCAGGCCGTGCTGCGCCAGATCAAGGCGCGTAAGCTTGCTGACTTGGCCCAAGCCGGCACGCCGGTCGACTCGGTCGAGGCGGTGACGCTCTCGTCGGAGGAGCGCGCCGCCTACCTGCTCACGATCTACCGCGAGACCCTCGCGCCGCCCAGCGTCCCGGCGGGGCAGGTTGCTGTCGCACCGTCCCCGGTCCCGGCTCCCGCCGAGATCGAGCAGCAACTCCTGGCGCGCACGACCGTGACCGACGAGGAAGTGAACCTGCTCGCCGGCCAGCGCGCGGCCCGTGTCCGCGAGTTCCTGACCACCACCGGTCAGGTCGCGACGGAACGCGTCTTCGTGGTGGATGCGGTGCCAGCCGCTGCAGGCGATGCCAGCGCGACGGCAGCCTCGGCACGCCAGGCGCGGCTATCTCTGCGTTGACGGCCAGTTCCAGGGCGCCGGGAACCGTGGACGGGCACGCCGGTCCTACACTTCACGGAAGAGGCGGACAGTGCCAACACGGCGCCACATGCGAAAGGGCAAGCCATGCGTAGTTCATTGGGTGTCGCCGCGGTCGTGGTGCTTTCGACCGCGATGGCGGCGGAGCCGCCGGTCAGCGTCTACAGCTTCCGCGTCAAGGATGCCGAAGGGCAGACGCTGTCACTGGCGCAGTATGAGGGCAAGGTGTTGCTGATCGTCAACGTGGCCAGCAAGTGCGGCTTCACGCCCCAGTACGAGGGCCTGCAGGCGCTGTACGAGAAGTACGCCGGGCAGGGGCTGGTGATCCTGGGTTTCCCGTGCAACCAATTCGGGAGCCAGGAGCCGGGCACGAACACCGAGATTCAGAGCTTCTGCAAGACCACCTACGGCGTCACCTTTCCGGTGATGGACAAGGTCGAGGTCAATGGCGACCACGCCGATCCGTTCTATATTTACCTCAAGTCGCAGGCCTCGGGGTTCCTCGGTTCTGCGGCGATCAAGTGGAACTTCACCAAGTTCCTGGTAGACCGCCACGGTAAGGTGGTGGAGCGTTTCGCTTCCGCGACCACCCCGGCCGCGCTGGTCAAGCAACTCGAGAAGCAACTGGCCATGCCGGTGCCGAAGAAGCCGTGAGCGCTAAGGAGACAGGCGATCGTGAAGATGCGTGCTGCTGTGGTCGTGGCTCTGCTCGCCGCCGGGTGGGCTGGGGTGGTGGCAGTTGCGGCTGATGTGGTCGTGCTTGAGAACGGTTCTCGGCTGGTCGGCACGCTCGTCAGCATCGCCCCCGGCAAGGTGGTTCTCAACACCGATTTTGCCGGTCCGCTGACGCTCGAATCCAAGCGTATCGTGGAGATTCGCGCCGAGACGCGGCTGCACGTCGCTTTCGCTGACGGCCGTCGTGTTGCGGGCACCTTGGCGGCCGAGCCGGTCGGTACGGTTCTGCGTACCGAAGCGGGCGTCCTGCCCATCGCCGATCTACAGGCGATCCAGGCGGTGTGGCCGGAGGGCCAGCCGGACCCGACCCTGGCGCCGCCTCCTGGCCGCAAGTGGACCCATGAACTCGCCGCGGATATCGGTGGCAGGTCGGGCAACGCCAGCAAGGTCCGAGTCGGGGGTGCCGCCAGGTCCGTCCTCGCCGGTCCCGATGATAAGACCGCCCTCTACCTCCGCGGCGCTATGGCCGAAGAGAACGGTAACGAGACGGAGGACGAACTCATCGGCGGTGCGGACTACGAGCGCGCCTTCACCAAGCGGCACATGTGGTACACGCGGGCGGAGTTGGAACGCGACGACATTGAGACCCTTGATCTGCGCAGTACCGCGGCCGGCGGCTACGGGTACTACTTCATCAAGCAGGCGCCGGACATGCTGCGTGGCCGTGTCGGCGTACAGTACCGGCGTGAAGACTACCAGTCCGGCCGCACCGAGGACACCGTGGCGCCGGAGGCCGGCGTGCGCTATGAGGTGAGTCTGAAGACGTGGGCCGTGCTGGTCAGCGAGATCACCTACGCCCCGGCCTTCGATGACTTTGCCAACTACCGGGTCGATCACTCGACGTCGCTGGACATCCCTCTGAGCGCCACCAAGCACCTGGCCCTGCGCCTCGGCGTCACCAACAGCTACAACAGCACCGCGCCCGACTCTACCGAGAGGTTGGACACGACCTACATGGCGCGCCTGGTGCTGAAGCTGCCTTAGAACTCCTGGAACTCGGTGCGCAGAATGACCTCGTCCTGCATCTGCGGCGACAGGCGCACGAAGTAGTCCGTGTATCCCCCAATCCGCACTACCAGGTCGCGGTACGCTTCCGGAGTCTGCCGCGCCGAGCGCAGCAGTGCCGCATCCACCACGTTGACCTGGGTCTCGAAGCCGCCCCGGCGCAGGAAGGTCACGATCAGGTCGCGCAGCCGACCGCGTGCGCCGCTGTCGGCAAAGAGGGCGCGGGTGAACTTCATGTTGTAGGCGGCCCCGCCGATCAGCGGGCTGTGGTCCCAGGACGTAGTCGACAGGATGGCGGTCGTCGGGCCGCAGTGTTCGCGGCCCTGGGCCGGGCCGCAGCCGTCCGCGAACGGGAAGCCGGCCTTGCGGCCGTCGGGCGTGGCGCCGCACTCGTGGCCGAGGCGTTCGTGCATGATCCAGCAGAAAGCACCGGGGACAAAGTGCGCGTCGTCGGGCAACAGGCGCTGGCGGGCGCACTCGCCGGCGGCAAACTGGATGATATCGGCCAGGAGACTGTCTACCTGAACCTCCCCGTTGCCGTACTTGGGGTAGGCCAGGAAGCGCTGGCGTTCCGCCTCCTGGCCGGCGAAGTCCGCGCCCAGCAGATCGCGCAGACGGCGCAGCGACAGGCGGCCGCTGTCATAGACCTCGGCGCGGATGACCTCCAGGGAGTCGGCCAGGTTGGCCAGCCCCACAAACGAGCATTCGACCCAGTTGTAGACCGCGCCGCCATCGTCGATATCGCGCTGGCGGGCAGTGCAGTCCCGCGTGAAGACACTCTGCAAGGGCTTGCGGCCGTAAAGGCGCCGACTCTCGCGCTGGCGGTTCTGCTCGGCTGCGGCCGCGTCGATGCAGGCCCCCAGACGGGCCCGATAGGCGTCGAGAAAGGCGGCGAAACTGGCGGCAGGGGCCGGCGCCGCGGCCTGCGCGGCGACTTCCTCGAGCAGCAGTCCCGGCGTGCTGAAGTAGGGTGAGGCCACCCAGACGTTGCTGGCGGCTACGGGAGTGATTTCCACGCAGGTTGAGTTGATGTAGTTGCAGGCCTCCGTGGCCTGGACGCCGAGGCGCGTCAGGCCGCGCTGGATGGTCTCGTCGCCGAAGAAGGCGACGTTGCACAGGCCCGCCGCGATCAGCTCAGCGCCCAGTTCCGTCAGGGCCGCCGGCGTGCCTTCGTGCCAGCAGATGCCGACGGTGGGATAGACCAGACGTGTCCGGCGCAGCGCTTCCAGGCAGAGGGCGGAGAGGGGATTGGTCACGTCGCGGCCGTGGGCGTCGCGGCCGCCAACCATCGCACTCATGGCCAGGCCGTCCGGGATGAACTCGTTGATCAGGATGTACAGACACTCGATCAGCGCCAGCGCTTCGGCGTCGTCGAGGCTGCCGGCGGCCAGATCGCGCTCGTAGTATGGCAGCAGAACACGGTCCAGGTGGCCCGACACCACCAGGTAGACCTGCTCGCCGAGCATCACCCCGAGGTCCATGAACCAGGTCAACTGCAGGGCGTCGCGGAAGCTCTGGGGGGGCTGGTGGGCGAGGCGCCGGCAGGACAGGGCAAGTTGCTCGAGCTCGCGCCGGCGTCGCGGCGGGGCATCATCCAGTCGCGATTCCACCATCACGGCGGCCTGCTCGATCATCTCGCTGAAGCCCAGCAGGGCCTCCGCAAAGGACGCGAGCGCGTCGGCGCCGTCGCCGCTGGCGGTCGCACCTTGCGCCGTCAGTTCGGCCAGCATGCCGTCGATACCGAGCGCGAAGATGCGCTCCCGCTCGAGCTCGCAGTGGCCGGTCTGTCCGCCGGGGCCGGGAAAGGTACCGACATAGGCGCGAGCGGCGGCGCTCGGGGCTGCCTCGTCCGCCGTCGCCGGCGCCAGGCGGCCGACCAGTAACTCATGCTCATCGAGGTCGAAATGGATGCTGCGCAGCCGCTCCCGCACCACGAGGCCTTTGCGGACTTGCCACGAGGCGACGTCGGCGCTGGCCTGCAAGGCGCGCGCCGAGGCGACAACGAGATCCGACTTCGGTTGCAGTTTGCGCTCGAAACAGCGCTGGCGCAAGGCCTGGATGCGGGCCGCATAGCTCTCGGAACCGACTACCGCTGCAGGTGTGGATACGGGCATGGAACAACACCTCTATGATGCGTTTGACGATCTCGCAATATACCCTCAATCCGCCGGCTTCCGCAGGTGCTGTACCCGGCGCCGGAGTTGCCGCCCCGCGAACCGTGCGCCATAGTGTGTTCGCCGCCGCACTTCTGGCGTGTCGAGCGAACCGGCGGCGGCAGCATCGGCAAGGAGGTCCCAGGCAATGGCTGTTGAACTGACCGCAGTGCAGGCCGAGCAGATCCACGCCGCCCTGGCCAGGGGCCAGAAGATCGCCGCCATCAAACTCTACCGGGAGTTCACCGGCGCGGACCTGAAAGCCTCCAAGGAGACCATTGACCAACTGTCCGGCGAGTTGTTCCAGCGCGATCCGTCCACGTACGCCACGTTGGCACCGCGGGGCGCCGGCTGCGCCTCAGTCGTCGCGGTCGTGCTCGCGCTGGCAGCTTCGAGCCTGGCCGCCTGGGTCTGGAGGTCTGCCATCATGCTGATTCTGCTCGGGGTTGCGGGCTGTGCCTCAGTGTCGAAGCCGCTCGCCGGGGAGGCTCCCAGCCAGCTTCCGGCACTGCCGCCGGGCCAGAGCTGGCAGTTGGTCTGGCACGATGAGTTCAACGGTGCCACGCTCGACCCGAGCCGCTGGGACGCGCCCGAGTACGAACGCCGCGGCCACCTCTGGCGCGCTGCCAACGCCTACCTTGACGGCAAGGGCAATGCCATTCTCGAGACCTCCAAGGTGGGTGACCGCTACGCCTCGCCCTGTATCCGTACCAAGGGCAAGTTCGAGAAGGCCTTCGGCTACTTCGAGATGCGCTGCCGGTTGCCGATGGAACCGGGCCACTGGTCGGCCTTCTGGTTGTACAACGACAGCGTGGGCAAGGTCGGGGACGAGGGCCGCGACGGTACCGAGATCGACATCATGGAGTGGCCCTACCGTGACGGCCGGGTCCCGCTCACCCTGCACTGGGATGGCTACGGTAAGGAGCACAAGAGCGAGGGTAGCGTGGCTCAGCAGAGCGCGGTCCTCGACGGCCAGTTCCACACCTTCGCCCTGTGGTGGACGCCGACCGAGTACGTCTTCTACATCGACAGCGTCGAAGTCTGGCGCACCCGCGCCGGCGGCGTTTGCCAGGTGCCTCTTTATGTGAAACTGAGCGAGGAGATTGGGCCCTGGGCAGGCGAGATCACCAAGGCCGCGCTGCCGGACCTCTTCGTGGTCGACTACGTGCGGGTCTACGACGTCCAGGGCCCGTGACCACGGCGGCTGGCGTCTTGGGCCTCAGCCCGCGGCGCGGTGCCGTTCGTTGATGACCGGCACCCCCAGCGCCAGCAGGGCGTCGATCCAGACCTCGACCGCCTCCCGCGTCGGGGCCTCGGCCCGCAGCCGCGCCTCTGGGCTCAGCCCGAGGCGCTCGAGCTTGCCCTCGCCCAGACGGTGGTAGGGCATGACCTCAAAGCCCTGGACTCGCGGCAGGCCGCGGGCCAGTCGCGCCAGCCCGGCAAAGTGCTCGGGGGTATCGTTGCAGCCGGGGATGAGAGGCAGCCGTACCAGCACTGCCGCACCGGCATCGTGCAGCCGTTGCAGGTTCTCGAGGATACCCTCGTTGGGCACGCCGGTGAGCTGCTGGTGGCGGGACGAGTCGGTCTCCTTCACATCGTAGAGAAAGAGGTCGATGTTAGGGCGGATACGCTCGAGGTGCGCGTAGGGCGCGAAGCCGCTGGTCTCGACGCAGCAGTGCAGGCGCTCGGCCTTGGCGCGCTGCAGCACCTCCGCTACGAAGTCGATCTGCAGCAGCGGTTCGCCGCCGGAGAGGGTCATGCCGCCGCCGCTGGTCTCATAGAACGGCCGGTCCTTGAGCACCTCGTGCAGGACCTCCTCGACGCTCATCTCGCGGCCGATCATCTCCAGCGCCTCGGCATAGCACTTCTCGGTGCAGGCGCCGCAGGCCGTGCACAACTGCCGCTTCAGCGCGTGGCGCTCTGCCTCCATGGTGTGCCCGTGTTGCGGGCAGCGCTGGAAACAGAAGCCGCAGCCGATGCAGCGGTCCGGCGAAAACGACAGTTGTGGAGCCCGCAGGTTCGACTCGGGGTTGTGGCACCAGCGACAGCGCAGCGGGCAGCCTTTGAGAAAGACCGTCGTGCGGATGCCCGGACCGTCGTGAATGCTGAACTTCTGGATATCGAAGACCGTACCGGTCATGGTGACTCCGCTCACGCTCGCTACCCGCTACCCCTCATGTCCGCAGCAGCGCTTCGGCATTGCCGGCGACCCCGAGTTCGTCGCTGACCTGGGCCACCGCCGTGCGGTAGACGGCCTCCGCGGCGGCCGCGGGGTCCGTGTCCTTGAGGGCCTCGTAGGGCTGCCGGATGGCCATGCCGATGTTAACCTTGGCGATGCCGTTGTGGATGGACTCCTGCAGGTACTCCCGGCGGATGCCCGTCCCGCCGTGAAGCACCAGGGGGATGCCCACGGCAGCTCGGATTGCGGCCAGATGCTCGATGTTCAGGCGGGCCGAGACCTTCTTGTCGGCCTTGGCCGCGGCCGAGATGGCGCCATGGATGTTGCCGATCGCCACCGACAGCCAGTCCACCCCCGTTTCGCGCACGAAGCGCACCGCCTCACCCACGTCCGTGAAGCCGCGCCCACTGGCGAACAGCTCCTCATAGGGCGGCAGCGGCCCGCTCTCGTGACCCAGCACCGCGCCCAGCTCGGCCTCGACCGGGATGCCGCTCGCGTGCGCCAGATCCACGACCCGGCGCGTCACCGCGATGTTCTCGGCCAGGGCGAGGCGGGAGCCGTCCACCATCACCGAGGCATAGCCGACGCCGATGGCCCGGCCGATCACTGCCATGTAGTCGACCGGCAGTTGGTCTTCATCGATGACCGGGCAGTGATCCAGGTGCAGGCGCGTGAAGCGCTCATCCTTGACCTGTTCGTAGAGGTCGCGGATCGCTTCCGGGCTGCCCGCGCCGAACTTCTCCCATTCCAGGCGCGCCACGGTGATCAGGCCGACGGTGCGGGTGTCGCGCAGGGCGCGCACGACAGGGGCCATCATACCGTGGTAGGGGATGTTGAAGGCCGGCAGCGCCGTGCCCAGGCGCAGGGCCGCGGTCATCAGCGTAGCGGTGGAGGGGACTGTGTTCGCCATCGTGCTATCCTGGAGTCTTGCCGGCCGTGGCCGGGCGGCCTTCCTGAGTCATGAAAACGATCCAGAAGCATAGCACCGCAGGCGAAATCCGCGACTCGCCCAGCTACCTTTGCCAGGCCCCGCTGGCAGATCACCCGTGGGGCGCGCGAAAGGACGGACCCTTGGACTGGACCACAGTGGCGGTGGTGGCGGTGATCATGGCGGCGACCGCCGTGCGCAGTCTGATGGGCTTCGGCAATGCCCTGGTCGCCATGCCGCTGCTGGCCCTGTTTCTGCCCAAGGAGACCGTCAGCCCGCTGGTGGCGTTGACGGCCATGGTGACCGGGTCCATCCTGCTGCTGCAGACCTGGCGTCAGCTCTGCCTGCGCAACACCGGCCGACTCCTGGCGGGCGCGGCGCTGGGCACGCCGATCGGCCTGTGTCTGCTCACGTATCTGCCCGAAGGGGTCGTGCTGTTCACTCTGGCCGTGATCATCTTTAGCTTCTCGCTGTACAGCCTCACCAAACCCCGCCTGGTGCGGATCCGCAGCGACTGGGGGGCCTGGGTCGCCGGCTTCATCGCCGGCATTCTCGGCGGCGCCTACAACACCAATGGCCCGCCCATCGCCATTTATGGCACCCTGCGCGGCTGGGAACCCGAGCGCTTTCGGGCCATTCTGCAAGGCTTCTTCTGGCCGGCCGGGGTGATGGTCCTCATCGGTCACGCCAGTGCCGGCCTGTGGACCCGCGAGGTCTTCCGCTACGCCGGCTGGTCGCTGCCGGGGCTGCTGCTGACCATGCTCCTTTGCCGACCCTTGGCGCGCTGCATTCCGCCGGGACGGTTCGACCAGTTCGTGCACACGCTGCTCATGGCCACGGCGGTCCTGCTGGGCGCCAAAGCCCTGCTCTAGCAGGGCTGTTCCAAGATCGCGGTTCCCGCTACGGGTGAGCGCGTGAGAACGTGAAAGCGTGGATTCGTGGCAGACGGCCGGCACACGCGCCGTAACCCTCACGCAATCACGCTCTCACGCTTTCACCGTGCCGGTGACC
>CAILUI010000251.1 GCA_903837355.1 uncultured Victivallales bacterium | reverse complement strand
CGGGCGCAGTGCCGCCCGATCATGTCAGGATGAAACTCTGCTTGGGAGTACTGCCGCGTGCCCTCACGCGGCTGGCGGGTGGGGGCACCCGCCACTACCTCAGAGCCCCCCGCGCGACTGAGGTCGAGTTTCACAGGAGGCCTCCGGGCCGGCAAGCACCCGGCCATACCCGCCGTGGGCAGCACCCGGCCATACCCGCCGTGCGCAGCACCCGGCCATACCCGCCGTGCGCAGCACTTCACAATCCGAAGAGTTCCTTGGGCCGCTGATACGAGAGGTAGACCACCAGGCGTTCGGCCTGGCGCATGGGCATCTGTCCGAGGTCGACCATGGCGCCCACGGTATCGGCCAGGGTGCGTCGGAAGACCTCGTGGCGGCTGCCGTAGGACATGATCTTGCGCGAGTCGGAGACCATGCCGGCCAGGTTCATCAGGGCATCGACCGTGCCGATGTACTCGAGTTGGCGCCGCATGCCGATGTAGGAGTCGTTCAGCCACCAGGCGGCACCCAGGTTGACCATCGCGCCATAGGCGCGGGTCAGGTGGGCCAGGGTGGCCGTGTGCACCGGATGGAGGTTGTAGAGCACGACATTGAGGCGGCCGTCGAAGCGGTTGAGCAAGGGGTTCAGCGGCGTGAGGATGTCGGTCAGGTGATCCGAGACATCGCCGCCGGTATCTGGGCCGAGGTCGCGCCGCAGCCCGTCGCGGACATCGCGAACGGCCCCCATGTGCACCTGGAAGACCCAGCCCTTGGCGGCGTCCATCTCGGCCACCGCATTGAGCATGTAAGACATGAACGCGACCCCTTCAGCGTGGCTCAGCGCCTGGCCGGCACGGGCCTTGCGGAAGATGGTGTCGGCGTCGGCCTCAGGGACCTGGTAGCCATAGGGGATCTCGACGCCGTGGTCGCTGGCGACACAGCGGTTCTCGGCGAAGAAATCGTGCGTAGTCTGCAGGGCCGCGATCAGTTCCCGCAGGTGCGTGAAACGGCCATTGACGCGCTGCTCAAGCCGGCCGATGTACTCATTCCAGGCCGGTTTGAGGATGTTCATGGCGCGGTCGGGCCGGAAGGTGGGGCGGACGACGCCGGGGATGGCGGAGTCAAGCAGCCGGCGATGGTACTCGAGCGTGTCGATAGGATCGTCGGTCGAGCACATGGCTTCGACGCCCATGGCTTTGACGAGCTGCTGCTGGCGCATCTCCGGCCGGGCCAGGATGGCCTGGGAGCGCGCCCAGATCGACTCGGCGTTACTGGCGCAGATCAGCTCATCGATCCCCAGCCGGCGGCGCAGGTCGAGGTGGATCCACTCGTAGGTCGGATTGCCGACGAGGTCATCGAAGACGTACGCCATGGCCAGCCACTTCTCGTGGTTGGGGGCCTGGCCCGTCAGCAGAGCCTCGCTGACGCCGCGCTTGCGCAGGCACTCCCAGACGTAGTGGTCGGTGGCGGCTTCGGCCTCCCAGAGGTCGGCGAAGCTGCGGTTTTCGGCGAGGGCCTGGACGTCGGCGTGGTTGTGCGCGTCGATGATCGGCAGGGCCTGGATCCGCTCGTAGAGCGTCACCGCGGTAGCGCTGCTCAGGAGATAGCGCGCGTCGAGGAACGCCATGGCCGAAGCCTCCTTCCCACCAGCAAGAACGGCGCCGCTCCCGGGTAACAGGACCGGCGCCGTGGTGTGGATCTGCCCGTCGGGGTGCGACGGATCAGTATTCGACCTTGACGATCTGCTTGGTCTCGGCACTCTTCAGGCACGCCAGCACAATCGCCAGGGCCTTCAGCCCTTCCTGGCCGCTGATCGCGGGTTCGGTGTCGTCCAGGATGGCGTCGATGAAGGCGTCGGGGATGCCGCTGGGCAGTTGTGCCTCGTTGGTGGAGACGCCGCCGACCTTGTACTGGGCGACCTCGCCGTTCTTGAGCACGACCTCGACCGGGAAGGCGGGGTTGGCGCCGAGGGTCATCTGGCCCTTGCTGCCGTAGATCACGGTGATGTTGTCTTCGTTGGTGTAGGTCCAACTGGCGGTGAGCTGGCCCATGGCCCCGTTGGCCAGGCGCAGGATGCAGACGGCGTTGTCATCGACGCTGATGGCCTGGCCCTTCTCGTTGCGCTTGGCCAGGGTGTCGACGAAGGCGCCGGCTTCCAGCACTTCGGAACCCAGCAGCCAGCGGATGAGGTCCGCCTTATGCACGCCCAGGTCGCCCATGGTGCCGACGAAGGCCTCTTCCTTCTTGAAGAACCAGGTGTGGGCGCCCTTGTCCTGGGACCACATCTCGGGGCCGCCATGGCCGAAGCTGGTGCGGAAGGTGAGCACGTCGCCGATGACGCCGGCCTCGATGAGCTGGCGGGCTTTGACATGCGGCGGCATCAGGCGCTGGTTGTGACCGATCATCAGTTTCTTGCCGGCCTTCTTGGCGGCAGCGATCATCTTCTTGGCGTCTTCCAGGCTGGTGGCCATGGGCTTCTCACAGAGCACATGCTTGCCGGCCTTGAGGGCGGCGATGGTCAGGCGGGCGTGGTGCGCGTTGGGGGTGGCGACGACGATGGCATCGATGTCCTTGCGGGCCAGCAGCGCCTTCTCGCTGGCGAGCACCTCGCCGCCGTACTGACCGGCCAGCGCCTCGGCCCGCGCGGTGATGGGATCGTAGATAGCCACGATCTTGGCGCAGGGGTGCGAAGCGATCTCCGGCGCGTGACGGTAGATGGCGATACTTCCCGCACCAAACAGGCCGAACTTCACCATTTCTTCTGCCATAACCGCTCTCCTCCGCGTCTGCCACTGGACTCTCGAACCGACCCGTATCCAGGAACGCAACACCTGGCGGGCAATGCTGTAGCATACCACGAACGCGCCAGGCCGTCAACGCGCGGGCGGGGGCTGTCCGCAAGAAAGAAGCAGGGGCAGGGGGAGCCGGCTGGCTCATCCTGCCCCTGCGGTCTGCCCTGGGGTTGCTTGGCGACGGGCGCGGAGGCCTGGCGCGGTGCCTCAGGTCACGGTCAGTTCGGGTCCTCGGCGACGAAGGTGAGGCCGCCGCCACGACGTCCCTGGGGGACATTCCTGACGTTCATCCAGGCCACATGGCCGTCCCAGAAGGCGATGTTGGCGCCCTCGTTGTGGCCGGTGCCGACCCAGTGCCGGTGCAGGCCGGCGCCGACGTTGCTGATGTTGGTGCAGCAATCCTGATCGGTGGTCGGGTTGGTGTAGTTGTGGGTGATCCAGGCGATATCGCCGTTGGTGGTGCCGCGGTAGCCACCGTCAGCGAACATCAGGGTCTGCGAAGGCCGGACAAACTTCGATTCCGTGCGCAACTCGCCGCCCCGACCCCAGGCGTAGGAGCGGTACTCGTTGACCGAGGGGCACCACCAGATCTGGCGGTTCTTCAGGTACTGCTGCAGCGGTTCCCAGCGGTTGCCGTTGACCGTGGTCGGCACATAGCCGGACTCGTACTTCTGGAAACAGCCGGCGCAGGCGCCGCCGGGGCTGGCCCAGTTCATGCCGGCGCCGGTGCCGCTGTGGCTCCAAGACTGGTTGTCCCCGACGTACATGATTTCGGCCAAGGCGATCTGCTTGAGGTTGGACGTGCAACTGATGGTGCGGGCCTTCTCACGAGCCTTGGCGAGGGCCGGCAGCAACATGGCCGCCAGGATGGCGATGATGGCGATCACGACGAGCAGTTCGATGAGGGTGAAACGCTGCTTCTGGATACGCATGGGCTGAACTCCTCAGTCTTCTTTACTTCTAGTAATTCTGAGCGACGATCTCGAAATGGGCCTGCGGGTGCTGGCAGACGGGGCACTTGGCGAGGGCGTTGGTGCCTTCATAGATCAAGCCGCAGTTGCGGCAGTGCCAGAGGACTTTCTGCGGGCGCTGGAAGACAGCGCCACCGGTCAGGTTCTGCAGCAGCTTCTCGTAACGTTCCTGGTGCTTGCGTTCAATGCGTCCGATGCCTTCGAGGACACGGGCGATGTCGTCGAAGCCGTCCTCGCGGGCCTCCTTGGCCATGCGGGGGTACATGTCGGTGGTCTCCTCGCTCTCGCCGGCAGCGGCGGCTTTGAGGTTGGCCACCGTGTCGCCGATGCCGCCGAGCGCCTTCAGGTGCAGCTTCGCGTGCTCCTTTTCCTGCTCGGCGGTCTCGAGGAAGATGGCGGCGATCTGCTCATAGCCTTCCTTCTTGGCCACGGACGCGAAATAGGTGTACTTGTTGCGCGCCTGCGACTCACCGGCGAAGGCGGCCTGCAGGTTCTTCTCGGTCCTGCTGCCCTTGAGCTCTGCCATACCACGGTCTCCTTGCGCTGTGTGTTACGCCACAGAACGACCACTCCGGAAGAGAGACAAACCGGCCAGCTTCTGGTACCGGCTTCGGCCTCCCCCCCCACAAATCACAGACTTTTCATACCATAGCAGTGAGCAGCCTTAGGCGTCAAACGTTGGCGAAAGGAAAACAGGGCGGTTCCAGGAAACCTCCGCCAGCCTCGGGCCTGCTGGCCGGCCCTGCCGTCCGGCAGGGCTGCGGCTGCGGTTCGTCCTGCTGGCCAGCAGGACTGCCCTTGCCCTCCACGCCTCGGCATCGCCCCGGGACCTGGAGGGCGAGCACAGGGGCGGCTTGGCCGCCCCGGCGCGCTGCCGGTTCCGGCCGCCTGCTGTGCGGGCCTGCCGTCCGGCAGGGCTGCGGCTGCGGTTCGGCCCGGCGCTTGCCGGCCCTGCCCTTGCCCTCCACACCTCGGCATCGACCCGGGACCTGGAGGGCGAGCACAGGGGCGGCTTGGCCGGCCCGGCGCGCTGCCGGTTCCGGCCGCCTGCTGTGCGGGCCTGCCGTCCGGCAGGGCTGCGGCTGCGGTTCGGCCCGGCGCTTGCCGGCCCTGCCCTTGCCCTCCAGCACCAAGGCGGCCCGTGGCGCCTTGACAAGCCCGGTGCGCGGGCGAAGATTGTAGGGGCCCGGCGGCGCGGCCGGAGAGAGCGTCAGCGCGGGCCGCAGTTACCGCTATGGAGGTCACAGATGGAACGGTTAGCGTGGCACTTCGATTTTCACAGTCACAAGAGCATTCGCATCAACCACGATCCCGATGTGGCGGGCATGGCGGAGGCGCTGGCGGCGGCGGGGGTCGATGAGATCATCACCTTCGCCAAGTGCCATACCGGCTTTGCCTACTACCCGAGCCGGGTGGGGAATCCGCATCCGCTGATGCCTGGGGACGCCTTTGGCGACGTGGTGCGGGCCTGTAAGGCGCGCGGCATTCGCGTCCTTGCCTACATCAGTTTCGGCATTGATGGCGAGGCTGGGCGACGGCACCCGGAATGGGCCCAGGTGGGGGACCCGAAGGCTGGGCCGCAGATCACGCCGGATCACTTCGTGGCGACCTGCCCGTACACGCCGTACATCGACGACTTCATGCTGCCGATGATCCAGGAGATCATCGACGGCTATGAGGTCGATGGCTTCTTCTTTGACACCATGGGCGCCATGGGGATCTGTCACTGCCGCTATTGCCAGGAGGAGTTTCAGCGCGTCTGCGGTCGGGCGCTGCCGCTGGGGCCGGCGGATGCGGACTGGGGGCGCTATGGGGCCTTTCGCCGCGAGCGCGCCTGGCGGGTGGTTGGGCATGTCGGTCAGTACATTCTCGAGCGTCGGCCGGGGCTGAAGGTCGGCTTCAACTGGGTTGGCACGGCCCGTTTCCCGGAGCGTATGCCGGCGGGGGTGACGTGTCTGACCTGTGACTACTCGACCACGGGGCCGCAGTCGCTGCAGGCGTCTTTTCATGCCTGCTACGGCAAGACCGCCGAGTTGCCCTGCGATGTGATGTACACGATCATCAACCACGGTTGGGGCGACTGGGCGCCGCGGCCATTGCCGGGGCTGGAGCAGACGGGGGTAACGATTTGGGCGCATGGCTGCAAGCCGTACCTCGGGGATCGGCTGCATCCGACCAACCGCCTCGACCCCATGAGCGTGCGTGCCATCAGCTTCATGGGCGAGGTGCAGCGGCGGGTGGCGGCGGCGTACCCGGATGCCGACGCGCAGCAGCCGAACGAGGTGCTCCTGGTGAATGGGCCGATGGCGCAGTACGGCGGGCCGGATATGCGCGGCTTTGCGGCGGATCATTCGGGGCTGACTCCGCTGGAGGGTATGCACCGGTTGCTGCTGGATGCCGGCTACCCGCTGGCGATGGCGCCCGAGGACTTCCTGGAGAAGCATCTGGCCAAGGCGCGGGTCGCGATCTTGAGTGAAGTGCGGGCCATCGCCGCGGGTACGGCGACCGCGCTGCGGTGCTTTGTCGAGGCGGGTGGGCGCCTGCTGGTGACCGGGTGTGTGCCGGCCGCCGCCGACGGCGGTGCGGCCATCGACTGGCTGGGGATGACGCGCGAGCCAACGCCCTGGCAGGACCACATCTACCTGCCCCTCTGGCAACCGGATGCGGAGCGGAGTCCGGTGCTGGTGCATGGTCCCTTCCACCGCCTGGCGTTGAGCACTGCCGAGATGGTGCTGCCGGCGATCCAGCCCTATGACTGCAGCTTCGGCATGCGCTTCGGCCACGCCACCGGCCCCGCCTCCTTCGAGCCCAGCGCAGTACCGGCGCTGACGCGGCGGGCGCTGGGGCGCGGCGAGGTGTGGTACCTGGAGGCCCCGATCGGCAGCGACTACTACCACAAGGCGAATTACTGGCAGGCGGACTGGTTGCGCGGGCTCATGGAGCGCTTGCTGCCCAGTCCGGCGGCGCGCGTCATCTCCGAAGCCGGCAATGTGGAGGCGGTGCCGCATCTGAGCGAGCGCGCCACCTGGGTATTTCTGATCAACCACGGTGGCGAGCAGATCGGCCTCAGCCAACGCACGGCCCGCACCTTCGCGTCGGTGCCGCACTTCCCGATCGTGGTCGAGGTGCGCATCCCCCCCGACCGCGTGCCGAAAAGCGTGACGGTCGGCGACCAGCGCGTGAACTGGACGCAGGAAGACGCCGTCCTGCGCGTCGAGCTGACGCTGGACGGCATCTGGACCGTGCTCAAGGCGGTCTGGCGCTGAGGGGTCGGCTCAGCCGGGTTGCAGCGCCAGGGTCACGATCTCCTTGCCGCGAACGGTCAGGCGCACGCTGTTGCCTGCGCTCACCGGCAAGGCCTCGCCGGTCTGCTCGCGCAGGTTGGCGCGCCAGGCGGCGCTGAGGCCGGTTGGGAAGGTGACGGTGGCCGGCACCGGGTCGGCGCCGGGGTTGAAGAAACGGACGATCACGCCGTCGCCCTCCTCCCGCTTCTTGAGGGCGGTCAGGACCAGCCCAGCGGGGGCGATGGCGACGAGGCCCTGCACCGCCGGCAGATCGCCGTCGTGGGGCGGCAGGACCAGGGCGCGCAGGCCGGCGCGCATGCGGGCGCTGCGGTTCAGCAGAGCCGCGGCCGCCGGGTCGCCCTGGTACGGCACCACCTGATAGCGGTAGAGGCTGCGGCCGAGTCGCTGCGGACCGTCCTCGCCGGCCGTGCCCACGGTCTGTCCGAAGGCGCGGAACAGGCTCAGCGCCAGGGTTCTGCGGGAGTCATCCACGCAGGCGGATTCCTTGCATTCGGGGGCGATGATTGCCAGTCCATCCTGGCCATTGCTGACGGTGCACAGGCTCTGCTGCCACCAGATCTCCTGGGCCGGCTCGTCCCAGCCCGGCGTCAGTTGTACCGCGATCGGCCGTTCGGTCAGATCGAAGGGCGAGTCTGAGCTCCAGGTCTGCGCCGCGATATCGGTTGGGAAGAGTACCCGCAGCTTGTGGTCGCGGGCCGGGTTATCGACGACGGTCTCGATGTGCAGGGCCGGGTCGCCCTGGAGGATCGCCACCGTGGAGACGATCTGGACGTCGGTACGCGCGGTGCTGCGCGAGCGGCGGTCCGCCGCCGCGGAGCAGGGGATGTTCAGCGTCGTCTCCAGGCGCAGGGCGGCATAGAGCGGGCCCGCGCCCAGGGCGGTGACCTTGACGGGGCCGGAGAGGACGCGCTCGTCCGTCGCCGGGGCGCGGTAGGTCCAGCCGTCGCCGACATCGCCGCAGTCCTCGAAGCGCAGCAGTCCCCGGTAGATCTTGCCGGTGCGCCGGTCGCGCAGGGTCAGGCCGCCGTCCGGCTCGACCGTGACCTCGATGAGTTCATTGGCCAGCGCGGCGGGGCCGTTGGCCAGCGTCTTGCCGCCGGCGGCGGGGGCGGAGCGCGGTATGACATGGTACGCCGCCATGCCGCAGGCGGGGATTGCCAAGGGCGCCGCGATGGTGATGCGGGCCTTGGCCGGGAAACGGGGTATCTGCCCCCAGCCGAACTCGTACTCGGGTCCGGGCTTGTGTTCGGTGACGAGTTGCCAAGGCAGGCTCTGGCCGTCGGGGGCGATCAGGTCGAAGTGCTCTGGCCGCGGGTGCGGCAGCGGGATCTCGACCAGGGTCGTGGCGCCGACGGGGGTCCCGGCGCCGTTGAGGATGTGCACGGCGAGGGCTCCGGCAGCCGCGCAGGGTGCGGCCTGGCGGGCCGCGAGCTGCCGGCTCTCGGTGTCGATGATGCGCTCCGCCAGGAGGCGGCACTGGTCGTAGCGGAAGAGCATGTCCGTGTGGGTCTGATCGACCGAGCACCCGCAGATGGAGTCGTGGGGCTGGTTCTGGAGCAGTTGCTTCCAGGCCTGCCAGACGAAGGCGCTGTCGTGACGGCCGGTCAGCAGGTAACCGGCGGCCAGCAGCGGCTCGGCCCAGTACTGCAGGAGCGCCTCACAACGGTCATTGGCGGCCTTGAGTTCGGGATGCGAGCAGTGGTAGCCGAAGAACACCTGCCCCAGGGGCGAGCGCTGGTTCGGCGAGCGCAGTTCGCCGGTGAGGGTGATGAGCTGGGTCCGATCCACCGCGGCGCGCAGGCGGTCGAGGTAGACGGGCAGGGCTTCGTGGACGATCTCGCCTTCCGCCGCGTACTGGGCATTGTAGAGTGCGATGAGATCCGGCACATCGGGCTGGATCTCCACGTGGTCGACGCCGTCCATCAGCATCAGTTCACCGGTGCTGTGCCGGGTGCGCTGCCAATCCACGAGCTCCTTGAGGCGCACCAGGGCGGCATCCAGATTCAACAACTTGCCTTCGTCGGCGCGCCGGACCCGGTACCAGAAGTCAGAGTAGGAGACGGTGTTGGAGAGGCGGATGGCGAGGACGTCGCTGCCATCGGGGGAGCGCCAGATGAACTCGGCGCCGCAGGTACTGTCGTTGACCCCGCGCATGAGGACGGCGTTGTCGATCCCGAAGCCCCGCAGCATCTGGGGCCATTGGCTGATGTGGCCGAAGATGTCGATGACGTAACCCGACTCAAGCACCGCCCCCCAGGCCGCGGCCTGCTTGAAGCCGAGCAGGAAGTTGCGCACGTGCGTCTCCGCGCCCGGCAGGCTCTCGTCGGGCGAGACGTACATCGGGCCCGAGATGATGCGCCCGGCCTGGCAGAGGGCACGCAAGCGCGGTGCCATCTCGGGCCGGATCTCCAGGTAGTCCTCGAAAAGAATGGTCTGACCGTCGAAATGGAAGAAGCGGTAGCGCGGGTCGGCTTCCATCTTCTCGATCAGCTCGTCCAGCAAGCCGACCAGGCGCATGCGGAACACCTGGAAAGGGGCATACCACTCGCGGTCCCAGTGGGTGTGCGAGATCAGTGAGGCGCGGTACTTCGTGGACATGGTGGGTGCTTCTTTCTCTATGACTTACGGGTACCAGCCGAGCAGGAACTGGCGTTCTGTACCCTCGTAGACGGCTGCGGCGAGGTGCTCCACGCCGAGTTGGCTGCCCCACGAGTAGGTGATGTAGAGCCGCCCCTGGAACTCGCAGAAGTCGATGTCGGAGTTGTTGATGTTGATGGCGCCGGCGATGCGCGTCTGTTCCGCCGCGGTGAGGAGGGGGTTGGCGATGGTGCGGTCCTCGTCAGAGGCTGCCAGCACCGGGTTGAGCGGGCTCGCCTCCCAGGTCACCAGATCCCGCGAGCGTACGACGCGCTGGTCATAGGCCGGGCCAGGGTGTGCTTCGAGGTAGAAGTTGTAGTAGTACCCGTCCAG
This sequence comes from uncultured Victivallales bacterium, assembly GCA_903837355.1. Taxonomy (GTDB): domain Bacteria; phylum Verrucomicrobiota; class Lentisphaeria; order Oligosphaerales; family JAFGRS01; genus CAILUI01. The sequence continues at coordinate 37,867 of CAILUI010000251.1, read as the reverse complement.
GTAGCGCAGGCAGTGCGGTGCGGTGTAGCGCTCCTTCGAGTAGGTGCATTCCGGGGCCGTGAGCTGCCAGGTGCGCAGATCGGTGGAGGTTGCGAAGCGCGCCGTGAATGGCACCCCGGCGATCTCCGGCGGCTTGCCCACTTCGAACATCAGCACGTAGTGGTCCCCGGCCCGACACATCGAGGTGTTGAAGATGCCCCAACCCGGGAGGTTGAGCGCGCTGCGGGTTTCCCAGGTGGTCATGTCCGTGGAGACAAACAGGTCGACGCGCTCCCCGTCCCAGAGGTTGGTGCCGGTCACGTAGAGCACATCGCGCTCGACGAAGACATTGCCCAGGTGGTAGCCGCGGGCAAAGGACGGCGAGGCGGTTCCCGTGGCGTGGTCCACGAAGCGGAAGTAAGAGTCGCCCGTGGTGTTGGCGGCATAGCCGGCGCGGACGTACTCGAAGCGGTAGAGTCGGCCGCGGAAGACGACCGGTGTCGTCTCCACCAGGTCGCAATCGATGGTGCCGAGTTTCGTAATCCGTGGTTTCATGGTGCGGACTCTTCTCCTGGCGGTGGGCAGGCTTCGGCGGACGTGTTTGGGTGGGGAACGGCTCAGGGCGTTTGCGGCTCCAGGGCGAGGACCTTGCCGTCGCACGTGAAGCCCTGGATACTCCGGTAGGCGAAGTGATCGTCGTCCGCGGTCTCGTTGGCGTAGTCGGTGAGCAGGTAGGTGGAGCGTCCGAACAGGGCCAGGGAGCTCGCATCCAGGGGGTCCAGCGGGACCCAGCCAAGGGGCGCCAGATAGACCGATACCCAGCCGTGGCTACCCTGGTTGTCCTTGAACTCGCCGACGTCGTTGAGCACGACGCCATGGGCCACCCGAGCCGGGATCCCGGCGGCGCGGCAGAGCGCGGTGAAGGAGCTGCAGCAGTGGTGGCAGACTCCGAGCCCGCCGGCCAGGATGGCGTCGGGCGTCCGATTCTGGGTGTCGGCGTACTTCATGTTGTCGCGCATCCAGTTCAGCAGGTTCTGGACCGTCCGCGCCGGCGTCGTGCTCCGGCACAGGCCGGCGATCCGTGAGACCAGCGGCGAGGCCGGGTCAAAGAGCTCCCCGTGCCGGAATGGCCCCAGGCAGCCGCGGACCGCGTCCGGAACCGGCGCGTCCGTGAGCGCCGCCAGGGCGGCGTGGCCCAGGGCGACGCCGCGGATGGTGACGGTGGCGTTGATCTCGAAGGGCTCACCCGGCTTCTGGACCACGTCGATGAAGTCGCGGGCGCCGACAGTCACCGGCACGAAGGACGAGACGTTACTGACCGTGAATTCGAACGTCTGCCGGGGATCGCCCCAGCGCGGCATCAACAGCCTCGCCGCGGGCTGGTCGGGGCCGCCCTGGCCGAGGTCGACCTGCCAGTGCAGCGTGTAGCGGCGCTGGCCGGTCAGGTCGAGCAGGCGCTGCCGGGTGCCGGTGATGGCCCCCTCGGCATCGCCGAGCGCGGTGCTGGGCAGGGTCTCGATGCGCGCCAGCGTGGCCCGCGCCGCGGCCCAGTCACCGGCGCCCAACTGCGACTCGGCGAGCTGTTGCAGCGACCAGCCGGAGGCCCCCTGGCGCTCGACGTTCTCGCGGGCGACGCCCAGCGAGTCCTGCCACTGGCCGGCGTGCTGCAGGGCCCAGGCCAGGCTGCGCCAGTCATACTCATGGCCGGCGCCGTGTTTCAAGGCATTGCGGATGGCGGTCGCCATGGCCGGGAAATCGCTCTTCTGCTTGGCCTGTTCGCACTGCTCCATGTAGCGCTGGTAGGTGGCGGCGTCCTCGGCCTGGGCGGCGGGGCTCGCTATGCTGGTCGCCAGGATGAGTGCGAGGGCAGCGGCAAGCCAGGGCTTCATGTGCGCTCTCCTGCGACGTTCTGTCCTGGCGTTGCGCTCCAGATCGCGCCGGGGCGGGGGGCGGTGGCAGCAGGTCGGGGGGCAATGCCTCAGTGAAGTCCGCAGCCGCCGGCTCAGCGGCGCGTGCGCGCCTGGGGAGCTTCGCCCTCCAGGGTGCCCGGCAGACTTGACTGAGGGGTTACGTCGGGGGCAGGTGTGTTCAGCGGCGTGCATCCAGCCCCTCCCAGCGGTAGACCCAGGGCTCCGGCCCGGTGCTCTCGACCACGAGCCACTCGCCGTCGCGCCACGAGCGCAGGGGCCGCTGGTTCTCATCGTTCAGGTAGCGCGGCGCCAGGAGTCCGGCCTGGACCAGGGCCTCGAGGGAGTCCGGCAGTTCACCGTAGGCAAGGCGGTGGGCGTAGAGTGCGCGGCCGATGCCCAGCCGGATGAAATGGGCTTCGTGGTGCGTCTTCACGGCGCGGCTGGCCTCGGGGGGGAGGCGCAGCAGGCGGAGCATCTCGACGGCCAGCGGCCGCGCCGCGGCACCCTCCACGGCCAGGGCGCGGAAGGCCAGCGTGTGCGCTCCGGCGGCGAGTTCGTGCGTGCCCAGGGCCAGGTCCAGCTCCGCGGCTTCCGGAGCCCAGAACCGGCCCGCGGCCAGGACGCGGCGGCCGTCGATCTCGAGATCGTAGTGGCCGCAGTCCGGCGCGCTGGCAGCGGTCAGGCGCACGGCGTAGCGCCCGGCGGTCTCAACGGCGAAGGGCAGCGTCAGGCAGGCGCCGACTTCGGTGTTCGCCCAGGCCAGGACGGGGCGGGCGCCGAACATGCCGGTGGTCTGGACCTGCACGGCTGCCGAGCCGCTGACCTGCGCCTGACGGAAGGCGCGCACGAGGTGCTGTTGCTGCCAGGGGATGCGTCGCTGCTCGTAGGGCGGCAGTTCGGCGGCCCCCCTGGGTTCGCCCGCCTGGTACCAGAAAGCGAGGCTGCTGATGAAGTCAGGGCGTTCAAGGAAGAAGCCCTCGGTGTCCTCGGGCCGGTTGCCCTTGTGCTCCATGGTCACCTTCAGTGCGGTGCTGAACCCGACCGGGTCGAGCACGTGCCAGCGGTAGCACACGCCGCTGTCGCCGGCCGCGTCGCCCTGCCAGCGCGGCTGGCCGAACCAGTGGCTGCTGCGGGGCCGGAAGCCCCAGGCATCGTTGAAGTAGTCCTCGCTGCCGGTGCCCTGCAGGCTGGGCACGGTTTCGCCATCGATGTAGAAGAAGTCGTCGCCTTCACCCCACCAGCCGTCTTGCGCCAGGGTCACCGACATCACCGTGCCGACGTACTGGCCACTGCCCTCGAGGTCGGCGATGAGGTAGTCGCGGCCGGAGACGGCGGGGTACTCCTGGCGGTAGCGGGCGTGCAGGTAGCCGGTCGCGGGCGGCAGTTCGTCCAGTTCGACCCAGTCCACCTGCCAGTAGAGACCGGTGGTGCGGTCCGGGTTGTCATTGGTCACCACCAGGCGTGCGGAGGTGGCGAAAGGCATGCGCCAGTAGCAGGAGAGCGCTCCCGATGGCGAGACTTGTACCGGCAGGCTCTCGACCACCGCCGGCTGGCCCTGCCCGACGGCGAAGAAATCCCCCAGCGGCACCGCGACGCCCGGTTCGGTCCGGCCGTCCCAGTAGATGCGGAGGCTGAGGGCGTTGAGTTCGTTGGCGCGTCCGGCGTGGCTGGTCAGCCAGATGTGGGTGATGACGCCAGGCCCCTCCAACAGCGGCATCTCGAGGCTTCTGCCGGGCGGCAGCACGGTCATGTCGAGGTTGGCGTCGTTCCACCGCGGTTGCTCGTTGCTGGAAACGCGGCGGTTACGGCCCACTGGCGGCGCCGTCAAGGCTCCCAGCGGGTCGCGGAACAGCGCGGACGGCGCCGCGGCCCGGGGCCGCGACGTGCTGCGGGCCGGGTAGTCGACCCACATGGCGTCGTTCATGTAGGCCTGGGCGTAGGCGTACGGCATCATGCCGTCGGCCCCGGCGCCGCTGCTGTTGCGGAAGATGAAGACGCCGCCGCCCGCCTGGGTAGCGTCGTCACGGTAGCCGATCAGGAGCACGCTGTGGCCATCGTAGACGGCGTTGGCCGGGCACATCTGCAGCACCCCGTCCTGCCACTGCGGCTGGCTGGGCCAGCGCAGGCCGCCGCACACCGGCCAGCCCTGGCTGAGGGTCCGTTTGATGGCTGCCAGATGCGCCTTCGTCAGTCCGGTCGTGACGTCCCATTCCTTGATCCAGTTGAGCCGCAGCCCGAAGGCCAGGCGGACCTTGGCGTCGGCGCTGGCCGCCACGCTCGGTGGCGGCGTCGGCGCGAAGGCCAGTCGATAGGGCATCTCCGCTTCCGCGCAGATGCCCCAGGCGGCGAAGCCGGACCACAGGTCCGAGAAGAAGCCGCCGTCCGCGACCTCTGGACGCACCTGGTTGGCGGCCCAGTTGAGGAATTCCGTACTCAGGCGGGTACCGTGCCCCTGCCGGCGGGCGGCGGCAACCTCAAGCGCGCCGGTCACCGCGAACACCGAGCAGGTCGGCCGTCCGCCCTGCTGCCGTGCGCTCAGCCCCCAGCGCTGCAGGTCGGGACGGAGGTCGTGGCTGGCCGGCAGTCTGCGAGTGGAGGTTTTCATGTCCTGACCCGGGGGCACGGCGGCAGGTGTGCTGCTGCTCACTCTGCCTTGACGACCCAGCCGCTCTTGGCTTCAGCATCGCCCACGTAGGTCGCCTTGCTCTTCTCGTCCTGGACGGAGTCAAGGGTGATCTCACCGACGAGCGTCTCCTCGGTGAACACGACCTGGCCATCGTCGTCCTTAGTGTCCACGGTCTGGTACAGTTTCAGCTTGTCACCGGCTTTGAAGCCGTGCTTGCTGCCCAGGGTCACGATCAGGACGCCTTTGGTGGGGACGGCCAGGACCTTGCCGGTTGTGGCTCTGAGGGCGGCCTTCTCGCCGTCCGCCGCGGCTTGCTGGGTCGCTGTCGCCGTCGCCTTCTGCTGTTGGCGTCCGGAGACGGGCAACGACTTGGTCTGCACGTCGGCGATGATGAGGTTGAGCGCCTTGACCGTGGCCTTACCGAGGGCGCTGTCCATGAATTCCTTGTTGTCGAAGCCGATATGGCCGCCATGCTCGGAGATGGCGAGGCCGACGTCGAAGCCGACGCCCTTTTCGGCGCCGACCGCCTGGCCGGTAGCCACGATCTTGCGGGTGGCCACGTCCACGATGCGCCAGTCGATACGCACGTCGGACTTGGTCATCTTGACCCCAAGGTTACCCAGGCCTTTGGGCGCGAAGCCGCCCAGATCGACGCCCTGTTCCTTGGAGCCGAAGCGGGTGACCTTACCGCGGAACATGAAGTCCGCCCCGGCCCAGCCGCCCTTGGCGACCTTCTCGTCGCTGGCCACCCAGCCCTCTTCGCCCATGTTGATCTCGCTCTTGAGTTCTTCGAGCGCGGTGGACTCGAGGACCTGGAACTTGCCCGTCTTGCCCAGTTCGGTGATCAGCATTTCCGCCAGGCCCTCGCCCAGGGCCGGCTGCCAGAACTCGATGGCGGTCTGGTCGCCGCTGAGCGGCGCCACAAACAGCGTCGGCGCCTCGCCCTGCTGCGCTGCCGCCGAGAACACGCCCACGGCCACGAGCAGGATACCTATCGTACGTTTCATCCTCGTTACTCCTTGTCAACCTGGCGCCAGGGCGCGGTGAGTCACTGAGCCCGTCGCCCAGCGCCTACGTAGTATACCTAGTGTCTGGCTGCAAGATAGTGGAGGCGAGTCCCGACCGCAACAGCGCGGCGCCGCCGCCGCCGCAATAATCCGCGCTGGCCTGTAGACGATAGGAGCGTCTGTTCGAACGATATTGTCGATTGGTTTCGTTGTCGTTATCAGTGAAGCGACGGCAGAGCGGTTGTCGTCATCGTAGTCGGTCTTGAGACACGTGACTGCCGGGCAGATCGATTCCGACCGCGACAACGACCACGACCACGACTACGGGAACGGCCACGAGAAAGACCAGGCGCGAACGCCAAACAGCGGCGGCTGCGGACGGAGTAGCGCCCTCCTCACTCTCCCCGGCGGCCGGGGGTCGCCGGCGCCGGCTGGCCCAGGCGCAGGAAAAGGGCCCCGCCCGGCGCCAAGCGCACGGGTAGGCGCGTCTTGCCGTCTGCCGTGACGACCGCGATCCGGGGCCGGGCCTCGCAGGTCAGGTCGACGACTGTCGGGTACTCGCCGCGCACGCTGAGCTGACCTTGGCAGGCGGCTCGGGCATCGAGATTGGTGACGAAGAGGAAGGCCTCGCCCGCCGCGTTCTGCCGGGGTAGGATCTCCAGGTTCGGCAGCGCCGTTTCGAGCCAGGGTGTGGGGATGGCGGTGCGGAGCTCCGCGTCGAGCCAGCCCAGCCGCTCCGGCGTTAGGAACGGCTCCCGCAGGATGACGACCTGGCCCTGGCCGCAGGCCGCGCGGAGCAGGCTCGCCGTCGGCGCGCCGTCCTGGGTGGCGGTCCAGAGCTCCGGCGCGGCGTCGTAGGTCCAGGCGAGGGTTGGTCCGAGGCTGGCGCGTAACACCAGCCCCGCGGGGTTGCCGTGTTCATCGAAGAGGCCGCAGGGACCCGAGGCCACCAGGGTCCCACCAGCGCGTACCCAGGCGAGGATGACCTCCTGCACCGCCACGGGCACGTGGATGGCCCAGGGGGCGACGAGTAGCGCCACCCCGGCCAGGGCATCCGGCGTGGCGAGCAGGTGTTCCTCGGGGATCAGCAGCGGCACGGCGTGGCCCCGCAACAGATGCGCGGCGATGGCCGTGCCCTCATTGCGCACGCGTTCGTCCGGGGCTGCCACCAGGGTTGAGGCGGTTGGCCGCAGGATGGCGACCTCGACCGGGCCAAGCTCGGTCTGGTAGAGGATGTCCTTGAAGCCGTTGACCTTACGTTCGAGGGTGGGAATGACGCCGGTACAGTACCGGGGGACCTCGAGATCGGCCTCGATATTGAGCAGCGAGTTGTTCCAGTTCTCCGCCGAGTCGTGGGCCCACTCCGACTCCAGGTTGAACAGTGAGATGCCGCGCTTGCCCCAGGCGATCTGGCGCCAGAGGTTACGCTCGAGGGCGGCCCGCAGCACCGGCTCCGGGGTGCCCTTCTTCTCCCACTGGCTCCAGATGAACTCGTCCTCCCAGTGCGGCCGTCGCGCGCGTCGATTCATGGAGACGGCGTAGAGGCTCTCGACCGCGGGTCGGTCGCCGGGCCAGTCGTGGGTGCCGTAGATGTCCCAGGGGGCCTCCTCGGCCAGGGCGCGGAGGTCGACGGCCGCATCTTTGCGCTCCATCGGCCCCGAGTAGAATTGGGAGATCACGGCCTTGCCGGAGCCGCCGCGCTGGAAGGCTTCCAGGCAGAGGCGGAACCAGGCCGCATGGCCCGCGGCGCGGAAACACTGGAAGTCGTGCAGCGCGCCGGTGTCCACGGCCTGGTCGCCGCGTACGGGCAGTGGCGGCCGCAGGTCGGCCGGCGGCGCGATGTCGGCGAAGGCGGCGTGGGCCGTCCGCCAGCGGCGGTTGAGCTCGGTGACGGTGCCATAGCGCTCCTGCAGCCAGGCCTGCCAGGCGGCGCGCGCCGGCGGGCTGTAGCAGCCGACGCCGTCGGGCCGGTACTCGTAGCCGTGGACGTGCTGTTCGATGGTCAGCGACGGTTCGTTGGTCATCTCGTAACTCAGGACAGCCGGTTCCTGAGCGTAGTGCCGGGCGAGGTTCTCCAGGAACGCTTGCGTGACGCGCCGCACCTCGGGGTGCCAGAGGTTGACCGTGTTGTGGCAGTTGCCCCCCGGCGACCAGCCGCCCGTGGCGTTGTGCAGGAAGAACTCCTCCTGGTTCCCCAAGGCCCGCGCGGCCTCGCCGGCCGGCTCGATGCCGATATCGCAGACGTAGCCGTGCTGACGGCAGAGGCGTAGGACCTTGTCGAGCTGCCCGGTCTGCGGTTTGCCCTCGCGGTCTGAGCCTACCCACCACCAGCCGCTGACGACGCGGAAACCGAAAGGCTCCAGGATCTCCCAGTTGCCTTCACCCTCGAAGAAGTCGGGGCGGGTGAAGCAGGGGAAGATGAGGAACTCAGCGGCCAGATCGCGAGCGCTCTGATTCGCCGGCAGCCGCGGCGGCGCCCAGGGTGCGAAGGCAGCGGCAGCGTCGTGGCCGAGGTCGCGCCAGAGCGCTGCCAGGGCGGTGCTGGCAGTGTCGGCCAGCCGCGCCGTGGCCGTGTCGTCGATCTCCCGATACGCGGGCACCAGGTACGGTGCCCCGATGGCTTGCGAGACCGCGTCGACGGCCTGGCTCGCGGCCGCCAGGGTCGTTTGCAGCTCAGCCTGGCGGGCGGCGGGGGCATAGTCGACCAGCCGTTGCGTCTGTGCCTGGACGTCGCGCAGGCGCGCTTCGCGGAGCAGCAGCCGCGTGTAGGCCACGGCCGGCGCGCCGGCCCGGGGCGGCAGACGCTCATGTCGGGGCCCCGCAACGTAGTCGCTGGCGTTGGCGGCCGCCTCGATCTGGACATCGTCCCAGCAGACCTCGCCGCCACCACAGACCAGGTGTGCTTTGATGCCGACGACCGTCTCCGGGACGGTGAAGGTCTTGCTGAAGCGACGGTACTCCGCCAGGTCGTCAGGCACGGGGGTCGGGCCCTCGATGCCGTAGTCGACGGTCTTGCCGCTGCCGTCGACGCCCCAGGCCGCCAGTTGCACCCCCTTGCCGCTGGTCGTGCGGACGTAGGCGCTGAGCGTCAGCAGCGTGCCGGGCGTGCACGCTACAGGATCGGAGTGCAGGTTGGCGCCGCCGTCGCCGGGGTTGGTCACGCGGAAGGCCCGCCCGTCGCCGCGCGGCACGTCGTCCACGACCCCGCCGGCGGAGCGTTCGGGGAACTCCTTCCAGAGGGTCCAGCCGGCGTCGCCGTCTGCAAACCCCGAGTTCGGCAGCAGATTCGCGCCGGTCGCAGGCAGGCTGTACTGATAGGGGCTGCTGTCACGGCCGGGCTCGAGCTGGACCGCATCCCACTGCACCGTTCCGGATTCGGCGGTGAGCAGGACCTTGAGCGCCGTGCAGCCGGCCGGGGTGCGGACGATGTGCTTGAAACGGGCCCAGGCCGGCTGCTCTGCCGGCAGATCCAGGTAACTCGCCAGCTCGTAACCCAGTTGTGCCGTTCGCGCCAGCAGGCGGCAGTCGTCCCACCAGACCTCGCCGCCGTTACAGATCAGGTGCGCCTTGAGCTCCGTACTGCCCGCGGGCGCGACGAAGGTCACCGTGAAACGCCGGTACTCCGGGACCTCGGCCGGCAGGCCGACCGCGCCGCCGACGGCGTAGCTCAGCGTCTTGCCCTCCCGGTCGCGCGCCCAGCCGGTGATGGCGACGCCCTTGCCGCCGCGCACCTTGGCGTAGACCGTCAGCGTGTAGACCTGGCCCGCCTGGCAGGGGACGGGGTCGGAGTGCAGGTTGGCGCCCTGCGTGCCCGGGTTGAGCACATGGAAGGCCTGGCCGCCGCCGCGCCCGCCGGCGCCGACGCCGCCCGCGGAGGCCGTGGCGTCCGCATGCCAGAGCGTCCAGCCGGTGCCACCCGCCTCGAAGCCGGGATTGGCGAGCAGGCTGGGCGCGCTTGCCTCGGCGCCCTCATCCGGGCCCCAGGGGGCCGTCGGGGCGTCCTTGCCGAGTACCCACAGCGACAGGCGCGCGCCTTGGGCCTGTTGCGTCTGCACGTAGGCCGAGAGCGTATAGTCCGCCTCGCCGCGCGCTGGGATCGGTTCCGAGTGCAGGATGGCCCGCTGGCTGCCGGTGACGACACGCACATGCGCGGCGCCATGCCTGGCGCCCGTGTCCCGCCGCTGCACCTCGGCACTCGAGCCCGCGTCGCGCCACAGACTCCAGCTGTCCAGGCCACTCTCGAAGCTTGAGTTGGGCACCAGGTTCGCTGCGTGGCCGGACAGCCCCACGAGCCCGGCTATGGCCAGCCCGACCAGCCACCCACAGCGTCGTCGCATCGTCATGCTCATGCCCTGGCTCCCCGCTCTGTACGCCGACCCAGTGGAAGATACTGGCGCGGGCGACTGAGGCAAGACGGCGGCGCTGCCATCAGTAATGCCTCAGGGAAATCCGACGGCGCCGGCTCTGCGTGCGCGCCTGGGGAGCTTCGCCCTCCAGAATGCGGCTCAGCGGCGCGTGCGCGCCTGGGGAGCTTCGCCCTCCAGAATGCGGCTCAGCGGCGCGTGCGCGCCTGGGGAACTTCGCCCTCCAGAATGCGGCTCAGCGGCGCGTGCGCGCCTGGGGAGCTTCGCCCTCCAGTAAGACACGGCTCAGCGGCGCGCGGTGGATGCCTGAGCAGCCCTGGGCCAGCCCCCACGAGTGGCCCGCCGTCCGTCGCACGGGGAAAAAGGAGGCCCCCCGGGTCGCGTCGGAATAACCCAGGGGGCCTTTGGGGGGCACTGATCAGGGCCTGCCGGGGAGGGGGCTGGCATCTGCGGTCAGATGCCGGCCGCGCTGCGGCAAGCCGCGCCGTGAGGTCAGACGTCGTAGTAGAGCTTGAACTCCCAAGGGTGCGGCCGCAGGGCCATGGCGTTGACGTCGTTGTCCATCTTGTAGCTGATCCAGGTGTCGATCACATCCTGGGTAAAGACGTCGCCCTTAAGCAGGAACTGGTGGTCGGCACGCAGGGCTTCGAGGGCTTCGCGCAGGCTGCCGGGGGTGTGCGGCACCGTCGACAGTTCCTCAGGGCTCATGTCGTAGATGTCGCGGTCCAGCGGGGCGCCGGGGTGGATCTTGTTCTGGATGCCGTCGATGGCGGCCATCAGCATCGCCGACATGGCCAGGTAGGGGTTGCAGCTCGGATCCGGGCAGCGGAACTCAATGCGCTTGGTCTTGGGGTTGTTGGAGTACATCGGGATGCGGATCGAGGCCGAGCGGTTGCGGCTGGAGTAGGCCAGGTTGACCGGCGCTTCGAAGCCGGGGACGAGCCGCTTGTAGCTGTTGGTGGTCGGGTTGCAGATTGCCAGCAAGGCCGGGGCGTGCTTGAGCAGGCCGCCGATGGCGTAGAGAGCCATCTCGCTCAGGCCGGCATAGCCATCGCCGGCAAACAGGGGCTGGCCCTTCTTCCAGATCGACATGTGCACGTGCATGCCGCTGCCGTTGTCCTTGAACAGCGGCTTGGGCATGAAGGTGACCGTCTTGCCGTACTTCTTGGCGACGTTCTTGATCACGTACTTGAACTTGAGCATCATGTCGCCCATGGCGACCAGCGAGGCGTAGCGCATGTCGATCTCGGCCTGCCCGGCGGTGGCCACCTCGTGGTGCTGACGCTCGATCTGCACACCGATCTGCTCGAGGAGCAGCATCATCTCGCTGCGCATGTCCTGCTGGCTGTCCGCCGGCGGCACCGGGAAGTAGCCTTCCTTGTAGCGGATCTTGCTGCCGTCGTTGTGCGAGAGCCCGCTGGCGTCGATGTTCTCCTTGCGGCCGCTGTTCCAGTCGCCTTCCGAAGAGTCGATGAAGTAGAAGGCGCTGTGCTGATCCTGGTCGAAGCGGACGTCGTCGAAGATGAAGAACTCGGCTTCCGGGCCGAAGAAGGCCGTGTCGCCGATGCCGGTGCTGGCCAGGTAGGCCTCGGCCTTGCGGGCGATGTTGCGCGGGTCGCGGGTGTAGTCTTCGCCGGTGATCGGGTCGCAGATGTTACAGACCAGAACCAGGGTCTTGTGGACGAAGAAGGGATCCACAAACGCCGTCTCCGCTACCGGCTTCACCAGCATGTCGGATTCGTTGATCGCCTTCCAGCCGCGGATCGAACTGCCGTCGAAGCCCAGGCCGTCCTCGAACACCGAGGCGTCAAGTTCGTGGGTGGGGATGGTGAAGTGCTGCCAAATGCCGGGGAAGTCCATGAAGCGCAGGTCGACGGCCTGCACTCCCTCCTTCTTCACGAACTCGAGGATCTCTTTCGCGTTCTTGAACATCGTCGTGCGTCTCCCTTGGCTTGGGTGCTTGCGGTTTCACAAACTGCTGCCGTTGCCGCAGTCGTCCGACTGAGGGAGATATTAGCACGGGCCGTGCCAAGTGCCGAAAGAGAGCCTGTGATGGATAGTGTTAATGGTTATGAATAAGGTAGTTAAAGAACGATAATGGAGGCGCAAATGGAGGCTGCATGGGGCCCTGGATAGCGATACATGGACGTGCCGCTGTGGTGGGTCCGGTACGTTTATGTGGCAAGGGGCGGAAAGGCCCCGGAGCCCTGTGGCGCGCGGCTCGTTCAGGCCAACGAGCAACCGGCCACCGTCAGCGGCGCGGATGACGATGGCGCCCCCGATACCGATCTCGATACCGACCCCGAGGGGTCAGCGAGCCCGACCGGGGGGCTGCTACAGCAGGTCTTTGAGGCGCACCGACTTGCCGGTCCGGGCGGACTCGGCGATGGCGATGCAGGTGGCGACGGTTTTGACGCCTTCGTGGACGTCGGTCACCACCGGGGTGTGGGTGACGATGCAGTCGATGAACTCGTTGATCTCGGCCCCGACGTTGTGGCTGGCGATGTTGACCGGGAGGCTGGCGAAGGCCGGTCCGCCAGTCAGGTTCTTCTGGCTGCAGACCTGGATGTCGGCGCTGGTGTTATCGCAGACGATGGTGCCCTCGGTACCGTAGAAGACGCTGCGCATGGTATAGGGGCGGACGCAGCCGACCGAGACCATGACCTTGCCGATGACGCCGCTCTCGAAGGTGAAGAGGCCGATGCTGAAATCGTTGACCGGCCAATCGGTCAGGCAGAGGTGGTTGGCGTAGGCGTGGACCTCGGCCACATCGCCGGCGATCCAGCGCAGGAGGTCGACGGCATGGCAGCCGCCGCCGATGACGGGCTCGCGGCGCGGGTCGACGCGCCAGTCGCCCACACCGCGGGCGCCGCGGTAGTTGTGGGCGTACTCGCTCTCGACGAAGTAGAGCTTGCCGATGTCGCCGCGTTCCACCAGGCGTTTGGCGAGGACGAAGCCGGGCGCATAGCGGCAGACCTGGCCGATCATGAAGTGCCGGCCGGTCCGCGCCACCGCGGCGGCGATCTCCTTGGCCTCCTTGAGGGTGAGGGTGAGCGGTTTCTCGCAGAAGACGTCCTTGCCGGCTTCCATGGCTGCGATGCTCTGCTCGGCGTGGTAGTAGTCCGGCGAGGCCACCGAGATGAGGCCGATCTCGGGCACGGTCAGGAGGTCCCGGTAGTCGGTGACGGCCAGGCGGGCGTTGAACTCGCCCTGCCGTACCGCGAGCAGGGCCTGGTCGGTATCGCAAACGCCGATGACGGTGCAGTGCGGATTCTGAGCATAGCCCGCCAGATGGCTGTGGCCCATGCGCAAACCGATGACTCCGACCCCGATCTTGGCGGCTTCCATGGCGTCTCTGTCTCCTGCGTTCAGGTGGGCTTGGCGACGGCGGCTTCGGCGTGCTGGAGGGCCGCCGCGAGGGCGGCCTGGCGCCGGCTGTCGGGGCGGTTTGCGGGGAGGGCGGCGAGGCCGGCGGCCCGAGTGCGCGCCAGGGCGTAGGTGTCGCGACTACCGGCTGCCTGCCAGGACACGAAAGGCCCGCGCACGGCCAGGTCCGGGATGAAGTACTCCGGGCCGCGCAGGTGGGCGAGGGTGTGGTCCTGGGTGAGATAGGTCTCGCCCTGCGGACCGACCTTGCGGATGAGATCGGCGGCGATGGTCTCAGCGGAGACCTCCAGCCCGGCGGCCAGCCGCCGGCACATGCCCGCGATCTCGGCGTCCATCAGGAGCTGCTCATCGCTGCAGGTCATGCCGGTGGCGAACATGCCGCAGTTGACCGAGAGGTCGTTGCCGGCGCCGATGGCCGCCATCTGGCCGAAGGTCTTCTCCCAGGCATTCTGTTCATCGTGGGCGTGGTTATCGGAGTTGGGGGCGGTGGTGTGCGACGGCACCCGGTAGAAGCGCGCCAGTTGGGCTCCGGCGATGCGGCAGACGCTGGTTTCGATCGAACCGACCAAGGCCGCGCCGCTGCGCATGTCGGTGGTCGTCCAGGAGTTGGCGTAGAGCACCGGGTGGCCGGGCTTGAGCAACTGGATCATGGCCAGGCCGGAGAGGCATTCGGCGTTGTTCATGGTCAGCAGTCCGGCCAGGGTGTACGGCGCCGAGACCCCGGCGTTGGGCTCGGGAAGAATGGCCACGGGTACCGCGGTTTCGAGGGTTTCGAGGATGGCCTCACAGACCGTCCCCTCCCAGTACAGCGGGCTGGTCGGCGACAGTTGGCTGATGCCGTAGACCTGGCGGCTGAAGTCGCCCGCGAAGGCGGCCTGCAACAGCTCGATGCAGCCGCGGTTGACGGTGGCGCTGTCGGTGGAGAAGAAGACGGGCTTACGGCTGTTCTGCACGGTGGCCGCGACCGCGTGCAGCAGAGTCGTCCGGGGCACCCGCACATCCTGGGGCATGACCGGGATCCCGATCATGTCGATCGCGTCGAGCTGCTCGCAGAGCCGGGCGAAGCGGGCCACGTCCTCAACCCGGGACGGGCGTCGGGCAGCGCTTGCCGAGTCTACCCAGAACACTGCGTTGTGGCCGGCGGCGACCCTGGGCACGCCATCGCCCAGCACGAAGGCCGGTTGGCCCTCACGGTCGAAGACCTCGATCGTGGCCGGGAGACGGGCCAGGGCGTCCTCCAGCAGGGCTTGTGGAAAGCGCACGGTCTGGGCCGCGGCGTCCACCGGTAAGCCCTTGCCCCGCAGTCGCTCCAACAGGCGGCTGCTGAGGACCTTGACGCCGCATTCCGCCAGGATGCTCAGCGTCGCCTCGTGGATGGCACGGATCTCGCTTGCGGACAGAACGGCCAAGCTGGCGAGTTTCATCGGGTTCCTTTCCGCGCCTGTGGCGCGCCGGCCCCCCGCCGCGGGGGTGCCGCGGGGCTGTTCGGTAACATAGCAGGAACTCGGCGCCCGTGGGCGATTCCGGCGCGGAACCTTGCCTCCGCCTGCTACCGGGCTATCTTTGCGGAGCTAAGTCGCCAGGCCTTTCCCTCGCGCTGAACGGACGACCGCCAGCGCTGTTACACTCAGGTAAGCCCGGCTGACGGCGCAGGGTTGCGATGCAGGAACAGAACTCCCTCGATGGCAGCTTCGGCAAGCAGTCGGTGACGGCGGCAGAGCGCCGTCAGCGCATCCGCGTGGTCTTCCGGGCCGTCGCGCCCCGCTACGATCTGATGAACGACGTGCTGAGCTTCGGGATTCACCGTCTGTGGAAGCGCCGGCTGGTGGCGCGGGTGGCGTCGGCGCGCGGTGTCGCCGTGGATCTTGCCGGCGGCACGGGCGACGTCGCCCGCCGGCTGGTCGCTGGCCAGCGCCGGGTGGTGGTCTGCGATCCGAGTCTGCCGATGATGCTGGCGGGGCGGGCGCGGGGGGATGCCGGTGTGGCCTGGCTGGCGGGCGAGGCGGAGCGGATGCCCTTCGCCAGCGCCAGCGTGGACCTGCTCACCGTGGCTTTTGGTCTGCGCAACGCGACGTATCTGGAGTGTGCCCTGGCCGAGATCCGTCGCGTGCTTAGGCCGGGGGGGTGTTTCGTGTGCCTCGAGTTCTCGCGCCCCGCCGCCTGGCTGGCGCCGCTCTACGACCTCTACTCCTTCCTGGTTATTCCCGGTTTGGGGGCGCTGCTGGCGCGGGAGCCGCAGGCCTACCGTTATCTGGTTGAGTCGATCCGGCGCTTCCCCGATCAGCGGCGTTTCGCCGCCCTCATGGAGCAGGCGGGATTTGGCGCCGTGCATTGGGAGAACGTATCCTTTGGCATCGCCTGCCTGCACTTCGGAACCCGCCCGCATGCCGCCTGACGCGCCCGCCGTGGTCGGCGCGGCGCAGCCACCGCCGGCCTGGCGCGTCTGGTTGACAGCGACGCGGCCGCGGACGCTGAGCATCGCGGCTACGCCGGTCCTGGTTGGGACGGCTCTGGCCTGGGGCGAGGGCGCCGTGCCAGCGTGGTTGCCGATGCTGGCGGCGCTGGGCTGTGCCATCCTGATCCAGGTGGGGACCAATCTGCACAACGACGCCGCGGACTTCGCCCGTGGCGCCGACCAGCCCGGCCGCATCGGCCCGCTGCGGGTCACCGCGGCGGGCTGGGCGAGTCCGGCCGCGGTGCGGCGTGCCACCGTTCTCAGTTTCGTGGCGGCCCTGCTCCTGGGGGCCTATCTGGTGACGGTCGGCGGTTGGCCGATCCTGCTGGCGGGGGTGGCCTCGCTGCTGGCGGGGTGGTCCTACTCGGGAGGGCGGCATCCGGTATCCCACAGCCCGTGGGGCGAGGTGCTGGTCCTGGTGTTTTACGGGCTGGTCGCGGTGGCCGGCAGCCATTGGTTGCAGGCGGGTCGCGGGTCGGTGAATGCGTGGCTGGCCGGCCTGGTGGTCGGGTTGCCGGCGGCAGCGGTGCTGCTGGTCAACAACTACCGCGATCTGGAGGCGGACCTACGCAATGGCCGGCGCACGCTGGCGGGGCAGCTCGGTCGTGAACGCGTGCGCCGGTTGTACGCCGCCCTGATGTTGCTGCCGTTTGCCATACTGCTGCTACTGGCCGGGCACGGCCTGCCGGGCGCCTGGCTGGGCTTCGTGGCCCTGCCGATCTGCGCGGCCCTCATCCGCCGGCTGTATCGCAGTGAGCCCGGTCCGCAGTTGAACCTGCTGCTGGCGGGCACTGCGCAGGCGGGGTTCCTGCTTGGTCTTCTGCTGTCACTCGGAGTACTGCTATGAATCCGGTGGTTGGCCTGCTTCTGCCCTTTGCTCTGGCCTTCATCGTGTTTGCGCTGGGGCTGACTCTGGTCGTCGCTGACTTCCGGCGCGTGCTGGCGCGGCCGCAGGCGGTGTTCATCGGCCTGGTGGGCCAGATGCTGCTGGTGCCTGCCCTGGCCTTCGGGGTGGCGCTGGCGCTGCGTCTGACCCCGGACATGGCCGTCGGGCTGCTGATCCTCGCTGCCTGTCCGGGAGGCGTCAGCTCGGGACTGCTGACCTACCTTGCCCGCGGCGATACCGCGCTGTCGATCTCGCTGACGGCCATCACCAGCGTGGCCGCCGTCGTCACGGTACCGTTCGTGGTGGACCTCGCCATGCGGCAGTTCATGCAGACGGCGGTGACCGTCCACTTCCCGCCGCTGCAGATGGTGCGCGGGGTGTTCTTGCTGACCACGGTGCCCGTGGTCCTGGGCATGAGTCTCAGAGCCTGGCGTCCGCAGCTTGCGGTGCGTCTGGAGCGGCCCACGGGGCGCCTGGCGACGGTCCTCTTCGTGCTCATCGTGGTGGCTACTTTTGTCAGCACGCGGCAGATCCTGCTGGACAACCTTGCCAGCGTCGGCCCGGCAGTGCTGCTGCTCAACGTGCTGGTGATTGCTGCCGGCTTCGGCACGGCCTCGGCGGCGGGTCTGCTGCGGCCGGACCGCATCGCTATCGCCACGGAGTGCGGGCTGCAGAATGCCGGCCTCGGGATTTTCATCGCCGGCAGCGTCATGCGGTCGCCGGCGATGACCATCCCCAGCGTCGTCTACGCCTTGCTGATGAATGTCAGCGCCATCAGCTTTGTCGCCCTGATGCGATACCGTGCCCTGCGGTCCGCCGGCGGCGCCGCGCCCGCGGTGCGGGGGGTGCCCTGACACCTTGCTGAGACGGGAGTCAGGCTGGGGTTGGGCCGGCTGCGCTATGAAGGCCGCTCGGACCCTTGGAGGGTCCTGCTGTCCAGCAGGACGCAGGCGCCGCTGAGCCACCGGCCAGGGGCCGGAGACGGGGGACGGCTCACCGCCTGCACGCAGGTCCTGCTGGACAGCAGGATTCGCCCAGAGCCTGCCGGCAGAGCCCGCGGCTGCGGACTTCACTGCGGCACTATCTCCAGGATGCGGACCGCTTCCGGGTACAGCGGGTGCTCGCGGTCCTGGCTTAGCTCCTTCAGGAGCGGGTGCTTGAGCGCTTCGGGACGGTTCAGCGCATCGCTGAAGATGGCATCGAGCACAGCCGGCGCCTCCGTCTTGTCAAAGAGGATCGCGTACAAGGCCGGGAACTGCTCTCCCGGCAGGAGGTTTAGTGCGCGCTGCACGGCGTCCATCTGATCCTCGCGGTCGAGGGTGTCAAACGCCGCCTTGAGGCGGGGCGCCTGTGCGCTTGCCGGCGTGTCCTTTTGTTCGATCACCTGGTCGAGCAGTGCCTCCCAGGCCGCGTTGGCCTGTTCGCGCCCGGTCGGCGCTGCCGAGGCCGCTCCTGGAGCCGGCGGCGGCTCGTCCGCAGCGCGCCGGGGAGCGTGGGCGCGCGCGGCCTCAGAAGGCGGGGTCGTCAGGACGTCGCCCCGCGCCGGGGCTGGATGCGCCGCGGGCGGCGCCGCAACGGTGCGGCGTGCCGTCGGTACGGCAACCGCCGGCGCGCTCCCAGGCAGGCGGCCCGCACCGTTGCGGGTGAGCAGGAACGTGAGCCCGGCGATGACACCGGCCAGCGCCAGCAGAGTGCCGGCCATCCATCCGTTTCGGTCCATGGGTGCTCGGCTCGTCTCAAGGCGTGGCGAGCAACAGGAAATCGTACGAGCTGTTGCAGGTGTAGGACACGGGCTTGCCCAGCGCATTGAGGTACTGCGCCTGGTCTGGCCAGAGGAAGAAGCCACGGCCCTCCACGCTGACCCCCTTGGCCTCGCGCTCGGGGGTGAGCACGCCCTCGACAGCGATGCTCTTGGCGGTGTGGGTCGTGGCGTAGTCGAACCAGGCCTTGAAGGACCCCTTGAAGATACCGGTCGCACGGGTCAGTGCCACCGTCAGGCCCACGGTGTTAGCGACGTTGTCGTAGTCGTACACGGCGCCCACTTTCTGGGGCGCGCCTGCGGCCGGGGCGGCGATGCCGGTCATCACCCCAGAGCTACTCAGGATCGGCGTCAGGGCGATGCCGTCCGGGTCCCACCACACCGATGCGTAGCGGCTGGTGCCGACCTGGAGGGTCGGTGTGGCGGCGCCAGCATTCGTGCCCACGGCAAGCGTCCGGTTGCGGTAGTAGTCGTAGAGGTTGCCCACTTTGTCGTACCAGCCGCCGCTCAGGCCCAGCTCGCGGTTGAAGCCTACAGCGTAGTCCCGCGTCGCCTGCGGGTTGCGGTTCTCCCAGAGGAACGGCAAGCCCTCCAGAAGCCGTACGCAGACCGGCGCGGTGGGGGATTCCCTGAAGAACTCGGCGAGGCCGAAGAGGCAGCCGCCCTGGTACGTCGCCGGCGCCGTGTAGAGCACCGTGAAGACGTGTCCCACCTCGTCGATGAGCAGCGTGCCGCTCAGCGATACCACGGTGCCGTCGGCCAGTTTGCCGGTGGTCTTGATGCTGCCGGCCTTGTCGACGGTGAAGGTCAGGTAACCGCTGCCGTACCTGTCGCTGCCCGGCAGGACCGCGGTGTAGTAGCCGACGTAGTCGGCGCCCACCGCCGCCATCCCCGCATCCTTCCAGACGTTGCGGTAAAGCGCGGCCTCGGGATCGCCGGTGGCCACGGCGGCGAACCACCCGTCCGCGACCGCCAGGTTCGCCGGCACCGCCCCCACCGGTTTGCTCACCGCCAGGGTCAGTGGCAGGACGGCCTTGCCGGCCTTGGCTTGCACCGACAGCCAGAATGCACCGTCGGCAGCGCGTCGCGCGTACGCCGGGGCGCTGAAGGTATAGTCCGTGCCCGCCAGGGTGACCTTGCCGGTGATCTTGCCCTGCGGCGTCACATCGGCAGACAGCGATCCCGAATCGGTTGCGCGTTCGAACCAGCCGCGGAAGCTGCCCTGCGCCCACGCCGGCAGCGGGTCGACGGTCAGGGTGAAGATCTGCGGCGTGGCCGCCGTCTTGTTCACGTTCTTCGCCGCGATCGTCACCGTCGTGCCGGCCGCGGCGGCCGTCGGCACGCCCGTGATCGCGGTTGTCGCCGGGTCGTACTTCAGCCCGGCGGGCAGGCCGGTCACGGTCACCGTCGGCAGGCTCGCCGAGGTGATGTCCAAGGGCAACGAGAAGGCCACGCCGACCAGTGCCCGTCGCGCTCCCGGGGCGCCGATGACCGGCGGCAGGATGCTGGCGGTCAGGCCGAAGTGTGCCGCCAGCGCCAGACTCGCGTCGGGGACCACGAGCGTCCGCGTGGCCGTCTGCGAGCCGTCCTCCCAGCGCAGGAACGTATAGCCGGCGGCAGGTTTCGCGGTCATGGAGACCCTGGCGCCGGGGATGTAGAGCCCGGACCCGGTCACCGTTCCGCCGCCGCCAGGGACAGCGACCGAGATGGCCGCCTTGGGTGCGATCGCCGTGCGGTTTCCGGCCGCGTCGTAGGTGTAGACGATGCTCGCGCCGTCGTCGTAGTCCACGCGGATCAGGCGCTGCAGGGCGTCATAGGTATAGTCGTCCGCCGGTGCGGCACGGGTGCTGGCGATCAGTGCGAGCAGACCGCAGAGGCGTAGGATCAAGCGGGTTTTCATCAGTCTCTCCCCTCTCCTAGAAACCATCCCCCAGAACCGCATCCGGATTGGTTGGGTCGCCCAGGACCGAACCCGTCTCCGTGTAGTTCCAGAAGGCCTCTTTCGCGACGCCCGGCGCCTCGTCGATGGCCTCAACGGCCTCGTCGACGGAATCCGCCACCGTTTCGGCGGCATCGGCCAGGGCACTCGCCACGGCCGGTTCGGCCGCATCGATGCCCAGTCCAATCGCGATCGACCAGCCGCCCGACGTCACCCCCAGGCCGTACATGACCAGGTTCTTCACCGGGCTCTTGACGAGAAGGGACACCGCGATCTCGGCGGCGCTCTTACCGCGGGCCGCATCGTAGACGACCTTCCCCGGCGTCTTCAGGAGGTACTCCTTGACGGTCTTGTGGAAGACCGCGGCCGCCGCGCTACCCGCAGTTGGGTTGTACAGGCCCTTGAACCTGTCTTCCGGCGCGCACAGGAAGGCTTCGTCGCGGACCAGTCCGGCGGGGTCGACGGCGTTCGTGGGCGTGTTCTCCGCGTAGGCGTAGAGGTTCAATCCGCCCGCGAAGCCGAGCGGGTCCTTCTGCAGGAAGCGTCCGCAGTTGGCATCGTAGAAGCGGTTTTTCATGTAGAAGAGCCCACCGCCCTCGTCCTGTACGCCCAGTCCGCCCACGAAGGTGAAGAGCTCACTGTCGGCCGCCGCGCCCGGGACGCTCTCCCGCGTGGCGAGTCCGTTGGGCTGATAGGCGTAGGTGGTCGTGGGAGTGCCGTCGGCAGCGGTCAGGGCCATGACGTGGCCGAGGCGGTTCAGATGCACGTAGCGGAGATCCGTGTCCAGCGCGCTGCCGCTGAGCACGGCGACGAGGGTCTTGCCGCTCCAGACGTAGCTGGCTGTGACCTCCCCGGTGGCGGTGGTTGTGAACAGGAGCCGGTCATCCGGGCCATAGTGGAACTGGGTGGTGACGCCACCGAGCACCGTCCGTTTCACCCGCAGGCCGCCGGCGTCATAGGTGTACTGGATGGTTTCGCTCATGCCGTCGCGGCTGCGGATGATCTGGCTCGGGCGGTTCTCTGCGGTGTAGGTGGCCGCGAACTCCCCGTCCGCGACGGCGGTCAGGTTACCGTCGGCGTCGTAGGTGTAGGCTTTGCCGTTACGTTTCGTCACCTGGTTGCCGGCGTTGTAGGTGATGGTGTCGGGGTCCGGCAGGCCAGCCGTCAGCCGCGCGCTGCCCGTGATGGTCTCGCGGGTGACACTGCCCA
This sequence comes from uncultured Victivallales bacterium, assembly GCA_903837355.1. Lineage (GTDB taxonomy): Bacteria > Verrucomicrobiota > Lentisphaeria > Oligosphaerales > JAFGRS01 > CAILUI01. Next base: position 16,346 of record CAILUI010000251.1, on the reverse strand, counting down.
CGCCGTTGTAGGCCAGATCGTATTGCAGCAACGCGCTGGCATCCGCGCCCCGGTGCAGAACCCTGGTGACGCGCTGCGCGGTGTCGTACACGTAGGTCGTGCTGGTGAGGTTTGGCCGGGTATCGCTCAGCCGGTTGCCGGCCCGGTCATAGGCGAAACTGAGCACCTTCGTTGCCCCGCCCAGGGCCATTCCGAGTTGCGTCACGTTACCGGGCCGTTCGTGGTTGCCCAGCAACTCCGTTCCGGCGGCGTTGCGGAACTGCGCCGGCAGGGCCAGGCGGTTGTAGTCGTCGTAGGTGTAGCTAACCACCAGGCCGGTGGGGTAGGTGATCGAGGCGAGGTGTCCGGCCGCGGTGTAGGTGAACGCTGCCGCCTTACCGGTGGGGTAGGTGACCGCTGTGGGCTGATTGCGGGGGTCGTAGGTGTAGGTCGTGGTTCCCCAGTCGTCCAGCCGCGAAAGGACGTTCCCATTCGGGTCGTAGGTGAAGGCCGCCTTCTGTACGAAACTGCCGCCGACGGTCTCGCGGTACTCCTTCTTGACGAGGCGCCCATCATCGTCGTAGGTGTGGCGCACGGCCTGGCCGCGAGCGTTGGTCGTGGCGGCGGCCCGGCCGAGTGCATCGCGATCCAAGCCCACGGTCTTGAGCAGGGGGTCCTTGGTCTCAAGCAGCCGGTTGTTGGGGTCGTAGGTGAAGGTGGTCTTGCTGTTCCGCGTGTCGGTCAGGCTGACGAGGTTCCCCTCGGCATCGTACTCACGCTTGACGGTCTTGCCCAGTGCGTCGGTGAGCACGAGGGGGCGGTTGGCGGCATCGTACGTGGTGGTGCTGATCCGGCCGAGGGCGTCGGTGAAGCTGACCGGATTGTGGTTCGAGTCGTAGGCGCTGTGCGTCGCATTGCCGAGCGGGTCGGTGACCGAGGTGAGGTAGCCGAACTCGTCGCGCGTGACGGCCGTGACCTGGCCCAACTCATCGGTCAACGACGTCTGCCCGAAGGCGTCAAAGGCATTGACGCGCTGCGGCGCCCCCGCCACCGAGTCGTAGCGTACCGTCGTGAGGCGATCATTGCGGTCGTACTGCAGGGTCTTGGTCTTGCCGCGGGCGTCGGTCAGGGACGTGCAGTGCAGTCCCAGCGGGTCGTAGGCAAGCTGCACGGAATGGGTGAGTGGATCGGTCACACGCGTCAGATTCCCGTAGACGTCGTACTCGAAGCTCGTGCTGTTGGTCCGCGCGTCGCGCAGCGTCCGGAGCCGGCCGTTGCTGAAGTAGGTGAACTGCGTCGCGTTCAGCAGCGGCGTCTGGACCGCGGTGACGCGGTCGTTGCCGTCGTAGGTGTAACGCCAGGTCTTGCCCAGGGCATTCGTGCGTGTCGCCAGGTTGTCCCGGCCGTCGTAGGTCATCGTCGTCTGGTACCCCAGCGCGTCGGCGGTGGCGAGCAGATTGCCGCGGGCGTCGTGCACGAAGGTAGTGGTCTTGCCGGCCGCGTCCGTGAGGGTCGCCGGGAGCCGCGCCTGGCTGTACTCCATCCGGCTGACGTTGCCGAGTGGGTCGGCGACTCTGGCGGTCTGCCCGGCGTTGCTGGTGAAGACGGTGACGCCGCCTTTCGCGTCGGTCCGCTTCATGCCCGTATTGTTGGGCAGCAGTTCGTACGTGGTGACGCGGCCCTCGGCGTTGGTCACCGACGCGACGACCTTGTCGCCCGCCTTCTCGGGGTCGCCGGTTCCGGTCTCGAAGCCCGGGCGGTCGCCGTAGGTGAAGCGGTTTTGCCGGCCGGCCGTCGTCATCTGCGTCAGGAAGCCCAGGCTGTCATAGCTGTAGCTGGCGGTGTAGTCGGCCATGTCGGTGATGCCGGTGAGGTTCTTGTGCGCGTCGTAGGTGAAAGCAAGGCGTCGGCCATCGGGAGCGCTGATGCGGGTACAGAGGTTGGCCACGGTGTCATAGGAGAGCGTCACCACCCGGCCAGCGGGGTCGGTGATGGTCGCGATCCTGCCGCTGGCGCCGTCGACGTCGAGGGTGATCTGGTTGCCGCTGCGGTCGGTGATGCGGGTCAGCCGCCAGACCGCGTTGCCGGGGCCGCCCGCCACCGCGTAGCGGCAGGTTACCCTGGAGGCCTTCTCGCGGAACTCGAAGTACTGGCCCGGACCGTAGAACCGCAGTTCGTCGAAGACCCCTTCCGGTGGCCGGAGTGTGATCGGGCTGCCGGGGCTTGCCGTCGCCAGGTCCTGCCCGGTCGGCGTGGTGTAGAGGTAGGTCCGGCCGCCGCCGGTGATGACCTTGGCCTCGGTACCGAAGGCCCCGATCACCGACTCGTAACGGAAACGCCAGTTCTTGCCGAACAGGCCGATCGTGTCGGCCCCGTCCGCGGTCGGTGCGCTGTTGTAGGACAAGCGCATGTTGACCGGTGAGCCCAGGGTTCGCAGGTAGAACAAGGTTGCCTCCAGCACCAGGTTCAGCGACGCCGTGTTGATCCGGTACTCTGGCAGGCCGATCCGCCGCGGCAGCCCTTCCTCCGTGTCAAAGGCTGTGTAGGGGTAATCCCAGGTGCTGCCGGTGCGGGCCCGGAGCCAGGGGGGCGAGATCCAGGCGGTTCCATACTTGAGCGTGAAATCACCGCCGGCGGCGATGAAGAGGCCATTGCCGGCAGCCACGCACCAGGCGTCGGGATCGCCGCCGGCGGCACGCCATTGCTTGAACTGGCGGCCGTTCTCAGACGTCCAGATATTGCCGTACTCGGTGACCGCTACAAACAGGCCATCGGCGAAGACGCAGCCCTTGGCGAAGGGGAATGACGTGCTGCCGCCGACCGCGACGGTTGCCAGGTTCCAGGTCGCCCCGTCCGCCGACCAGAGGAGCCGTCCGCCAGAGTTGTCGGCCAGGAGGAACCGGTTGTTACCAAAAGCAACGTGGGTCGAGCCCATCGTGGTCGAGGCCGCTGTCCACGTGGCCCCGCCGTCGCCGGAGCGGTAGATGCTGCCCACCGTCGTGGCGATCCACAGCCCGTTGCCATAGCCAACCCCGTAGAGCGAGCCCACCGTGAACCGGCCTGGCGGCATCAGGACATGCCAGGTGGTGCCGTTGTCAAAAGACCGCGTGACCCAACCGATCCCGCCGACGGCAACCAGGTTGCCGCCGCCGTCGGTGGCGACCGCATGCAAGCCAACCGAGATGGAATCCAGGTCGGCGTCCGTGTTCCGGAACTTCCACTTAGCGCCGTTATCATCGGAGATCCAGATCTTGGCGCCGGTACCGGCATCCGGGGCCTTGCAGACCGCGATGAAGCGCCCGCCTGAGAAGATCACGTCGTTGAAGTCGCGGCTGATCCCGGCGCTGCGCTTCGTCCATTTCTGACCATCCGGGGAGGTGGCGATGAACCCGCCCTGGCCGACGGCGACCCAGGTGCCATTGCCATGGGCGATGCCCGACACGAAGAGCTTCGCCGGTTTCCCGACGTTGATCGTCTGCCAGGTTCCCAGCGAGGCGGCAAAGCTTGCGACGGGGACGAGGACGAGCGCCAGGAGCGCGGTCCGCAGGCCGCGGCCAGGCTGCCGCCTGCGGACGCCGGCAGCCGTAGGGTACGTCTGGGATCCCCCGTGAGCCTGCCCATCCATGGGGCAATGACGATCGACTACCACTGCCATCCATCGCCTCCTCTCGCGCACGACGCGACACAGCCCCTCAGCGCCTTCTGCAGGCGTGGCCATCCAGGGAAGCCGAGACCATAGTATGGAATATGACTGGATCAAGCACCGTCTGCTGCAACACGACGCCTTGACACAGATACACTTGAGACCGATCTTCGGGTAGGTACGTAGTGTTGAGGATCGCGACAGGGAAGTGAGTGTCTCTAGCGGAGGCGAAGATGAGATTCGTATTCCTTGTGTTGGCAGGCATTCTGCTTGCTCCCCTCGGTTCGGCTTTGGACCTTCCCATGGCAGATGGAACGGTGCTCAGAAATGCCGAGGTGAAGTCCGTTGTGGACGGCAGCGTGTGCCTGACGGTGAAGGAAGATGCGACCGAGCGCAAGACGATAATGATCCTGAAGCTGTCCGCGTTCACTGAGAGTGCCAGGACCGCGATCGGGGTACCAGAAGCGGCCACCGCGGATGCCGCTGGGGCCACTCCCCCGAGTGCGGCAGAGGGCGCTGTTAGTGCAGATGGCACGGCGGCCTCATCCGCCCAGTCGCCCTCACCTGAGGCCAAGGCGGTCAGGGAGTTCGAGCAGCACCTTGCCTCTGCTAAGGCAGCCAGGAGGCGATACAAGAGCGCCTATGACCGTGCTTATCGCGCGGCAGATGCAGACGTCCCGCCCGAGGAGTACGTCAGCGGCAGCACAAGGGAGCGGCGTGGTTTCCTGCTGAAGGAGTGCCGCAAGGCAATGGATGGCTATACGTCGGCCGTTGAGGGCATCGACATGCGGGGCATCTCCGCGGGCTCCGAGACCGCGCAGGAGTCTCGCACCAGGCACCAGGAAGCACTTGGCGAGCTCGCGAGTTCACGGCAGGAGTACGAGGCGCTCACCTCCCTCGCTGAGAGCAGAGCCGACAAGGCAATGGCGAGCATTGAGGCGAAGCGGGCGCAGGACTTGGAGGAGCGTCGGGTGGCGGCGATGGAGAAGCAGGCTGATGCAGACCGGCGCCGCGCCAACCAGGAGGCTAACCTCGAGCGCCAGCGTCGGGAGTGGCAGCAGAGTGAAAACGACTCGTTACGCCAGCAGTTAAACGAGTCTGAGCAGCAACGAGTCGCCACCAAGGCATCGCGTCCAGTTGAACAGCGACCTCAGACGAAGTCAGGGACGACGTCTCAAGTCCAACGCCCGATGTCCGAGCCTTTCCGCCCCCCACGTCCCCCCAAGGGAACCACGCCCGAGGGGGCGCCGCGGCCCATGTATGTTCCGTGATCCCTTGGGATTGTGGCTGAATCAGGTTCTGCCCATGGGCACTGCCGTAGGACCGGGTGATGCGTTGAACGTGGATCAATGGACGTCCCGGACGACACACTACGGCTTCGCCGCATCCGCCTGATTCAGGGCCAGAAGCTGCTCCAGAATGCTCTCCGCAGGCATGCCGACGGTCCAGTCCCCGCCGCGGGCGGCGCGGTAGGTCGCACAGACGGCCTCATCCAGGCGGCGGTGGGCCAGATCGAGCCAGGTCGGGCGCTGGTTGTAGAGGTTCGTCAGGGTCCGTTTGGCCAACACCTCGGCGCATTGGGCGTTACACGGCAGCAAACGGGGATAGCGCGCGACGCCGATTTCGCCTGGGCCGAGGGGCCGCTTGGCGGCGGCTTCGCGCCGGGCCACGCCGACGGCATGCTCGGCCAGGGCGAACTCGATGGCCGTGGTGTCGGGCTCGTGTAGCTCGGCAGGCGCCCCGGCCGGCAGCCGCGGGTTGACGATGAAGCGGTCCCACGGGCCGCCCACGGTGGCCGGGAACTCCAGGACCTCCTCACGCACCCACTCCGGCGGGTTCAGCCAGGCCTCCCGCAGCCGGCAGAGGTCCGCAGCGGCGGCGCCGATCTCCACCACCAGCGGGCTGGAGGCGGGCTCCTGCCCGGGCGCCCACGGGAAGGGGAAGGTCTCGAAGCAGGTCGTCGGGGTGTAGCGAAAGCCGCTCTCACGATCACGAACTTGCGTGCCTTGGGCCAGTGCCCAGACATCGTGCAAGCGCGAGTGCAAGAGGCCCAGGAAATAGGCATCGGTGCGAGGGAAGACCACCACCTGGTCGGTGGGAAGTAACTCGACTCCCAGGCGCACGACGAGCCGGTGCTTCGCGACTCGCGCGGTTCCGAAGTACGAGGGTAGACCTGCAAGTGCCTGACGCATAGACTTTTGAGGGTCTCCAAGCAACCACCAGTTGCGGGCCCGCAGGGCCCGGCGGTTCGTGTCCCGTACCGGCTTCACGACACGCCGGACGTACTCGAAGGGCGCCTCGTAGAGCGCCGCCTGCATCTCCGATAGAGCAGGAGGGAAATCGACGATCCACAAGTCCCACGCGCGTTGGGCAATGCTGAGGCCATTGAGCCAAGGTCGCACCACGTCGCTGTTGGCCAGACCGGTCGGGTTCGGCTGATGCAGCATCTCCATGGCGGCGTCCGCCGCGAGCGCGAATGGACCATGCATTGACGCGCCGATGAAGGACAGGCCAGCGTTCGCCCGCAGCGGCCGCGCGGCGCCGGTATCGGTATCGCCGGCGAGATTGGCGTTGATGGCCGCTACCTGCTTGCCATCCAGCACCCGTTGCGCCTCCGTACCGTTATCGAACCCAACCATGGAGACGTGCACACTGGCGCCATCGAGGACCCAGGGCCGATCGCTCTCGGCGAAGAAGATGCCGCCGCTCGCCTTGATGCGCTCCAGAACGCGGCGGTTGGCGCCGCCGCGGATGCCCTGGGTGGCCAGGAGGCCGGCACGCCTGCAGTCGCCGCGCTCGATGTGCGCCCGGGCCTGCTCGAACCAGTAGCAGCAGAGATCGGACTGGCCCGGTAAGCGGTCCGCATACAGGGCGCGCAGCCGGTCCACGTAGGCGTCGCCGAGTTGGCGTCGCATGACCTTATCGCCTAGGAACGGCGGGTTGCCGACAAGGTAGTCCACCTTTGGCCACGCGGGCTCCTGCGGGTGCTCGGGGTCGGACAGATTGAGGATGGCGTCCATGCAGCGGAAGTTATCCGGGAGGGCCTTCAGGACCGGGTCCTGGGGGACGTTGAAGCCGTTGGCACGGGTCCACTGCAGGTAGCCGATCCAGACAGTCATCTGGGCGAGGTCGTGGGCGTAGGGATTGACCTCGATGCCGTAGAGTTGCCAGGGGCCGACCACGGGCAGGAAGCTCACCTGCAGGCGGTCTTGGGCAAAGAGAACGACCTCCTTCTCCAGGTCCTTGAGCTTCTGCAGGACGACGTAGAGGAAGTTGCCGGAGCCGCAGGCGGGGTCGAGGACCTTCAGGGCGGCCAGCCGTTCGAGTAAGCGCCGAATGAGCGTGGTTGCTTCCAGCTTCGCCTTGCGCAGCTTCCCGGGTGCCACACCGATAGCCGCACCGGCGCCGTTTGGGCCTGGCGGCACGAGTGCGTCAACCGCGGCCCGCACCACGGCCCACTCCCGCCGCAGCGGGACCATGACCACAGGGTCCACCAGCGTCTCGATGTCCTCCCGGCCGGTGTATTCCGCCCCGAGCTGCGAGCGCAGAGCCGGGTCCATGCCGCGCACGAAGAGGGTGCCGAAGATGGTGGGATCGATGGCGCTCCAGTCGAGCGCTGCGACAGCCCCGAGTTGACGCAGTTCCTCCTCGGTCAGTTCCAGGACGGCGGCGCTGTCGAAGAGGCTGCCGTTGAAATGGCGGATTTTCTGCAGCAAGACGTTACCGCCGGAGGCCATCGCCGCGAAGAGCTCGCCCAGGTAGCGGGCGAAGAGGGCGGGCTCGGTACCGGTCCGACGCAGCATGTGGGTGAAGAGGTCGTCGGGCAGCAGGCCGATGTCCTCAGCGAAGAGGCAGAAGACGATACGGTCGAGGAAATGCGCCACGACGCGAGGCTCCAGCCCGCGGTTGCGTAAAGTTTGCGCGAGGTCCGCAAGCTGGCCGGCGGCCTGGGCGGTGATGGCGGCGCAGGTGGTGCCGGGGCGGAATGCCTCGGGGTTGAAGAACATGGCGCGCAGGCGAGCGAGGCCCTCGGGGGTGGCCAGATCCTCGAGGCGAATCTCGTAGGTGACCACCGGCGTCGCGGTGAAGTTCGTGCGGATGACGATGCGGTCCAGGTCGCAAGTCACCAGCAGGGGCGGGTTCTCGAGGGCGGCGCGGCAGAGGAGGAGTTGGTTGTAGGCCGCAACCAGATCCTTATGGCGGCCCTTGTACTCGATGGCGAAGAAGCCCTTCTTCCAGACGTCGGCCCAGCCCCTTGGCTCGCCACTCGCGTCTCCGCCGTGCCTGGCGGCGCCGCGCTCGAAGGTGAAGCTGTCGCCGGTTTTGTCCACGTCGGCCGGCTTGGGGTGCCCCACCAGTTCGCAGAGGTCGAGGAAGTGCTGCTGGGCAGCAGAGCGCTCCGTAAGAGTCACGTTGCGCCACTTGGCGATGAACTGGGTTCCGGTCATGGCCTCCTCCGTCCTACCGGCCTTGCCAACGCCGCGGACTACCGCCCAGTGCGTCGGCACTCGTTACCCTCAGAGTGCGTCTCACTATAGGAGCCGGGCCGGGCTCCGCAACCTGAGCCAGAGCGGGGCAGTCCGGCCGCTTGTGAGGGCGGGCCATGTCGGCGGGCGTGCAGGGGAGGCAGCGATAAGCAGGCTCCCTCAATCGTGGTAAAGACGGCGTGCCGCGGGGACCTCGCAGGACCGCCGCCACGTAACCCGGCGGATCAAGCGCGACGCGCTGCAACCAATGCGGGCGCGGGGGGTCTGTTCACAAAGCACTTGTCGTGGTCGGGAGAGCCGGTCTGTCCGCCCGGTCTTGGGGAAACGTCGTGACGCCTACGCCTACGTTTACGGGCCTGAACGCCCTCTGCGTGCACCCGCTCTTTGCCGATACGTTCCGCCTGCAGGTCGAGGCCTTAGAGCGCTTCTACGCCCTCGCTGCCCGCCTCTCGCCGCCCGACTGCCCGATCGCGGCGCCGCCGCCGGCCCTGCTTGAGTTGCGCCGGAACTTCTTCAGCACCCTCTTTCTGGGTGCCATCCGCATCGTCGTGCCGGACTCGGGCTACCTGCCGCTTTATGCCATGGTGAACCAAGGCATGCGCGCCTGGGTGACGGCCTGCGACAACCTGCTCGACGACGAGTACAAGAGCATCTTCGAGTTCCGCATTGCCGGCAACGGTCCGCGCATGCGCTCGGTGCTGACGCTGATGCTGGCCGAGCGGGTGGTTAACGCCTTCATTCTGGAGACCTACGGTGATCCGGCCCTGGTGCAGACGGTCGGCCGCATCACCTACGCCGCGCTCATGCCGAGCGCCCTGCAGGAATGCGAGGAAGAAACGCATCCCGTGCCGGTGCTGTCCGTCGCCCAGATCCTCGACGATGTGCATCGGCGCAAGACCGCGGATCTGTTCTGCGCGCCGCTGGCTCTGCCGCGGGAACTCGAGCGAGCCCACCCCGATGCCTGGGCCGCGGCGCTGCGTGCCCTCGGGGCCTTCGGCCTGGCCTGCCAGATCCTGGATGACATCAAGGACATGCCCGGCGATGTGCTCGCCGGTCGGCACAGCCTGATGGCGTCGCTGGTCACGGCGAATCGCCGCGGCGACACCGCCTGGCTCGCCGACCTCCGCCGCCAGGGTGAGACCGGTTGGGACAGCGCCACGCGTTTCCCCGTCGAGCAGGCGCAGGCGCAGTGCCTGGCCGAGGGGCAGTTCGCCCTCGCCTTCGCTGGCTTTGCCGCCCTCGGGGTGCAGATCCCCGCCGCGATTCAGCACCAGGTGGTCACGGGGCTGTGTGAGATCCTGGGTGTCGCCCTGCCCACGGTGCAGTCCGCATGAACCGGCCCACCTTCCAGCTTGGCCTGCTGCTTGTCCGCCGGAGTGTGACGCGGCGCTTCGGCAAAGCCGCCATCGCCTTTGCCGGGGTCGCGTTGGCGATCGCGGCGCTGGTCCTGCTGGAGGCGATCATGGAGGGCGTGTCCGATACGATGGTGCGCAACTCCGTCGCCATCCATCATGGCGACATCAACGCCACCTGGCAGGGCGTGGACGTGCCGCTGGACGACCTGCGCCGCCTGCCGGGGGTACGCCGGGTCCTGCCCCGGCTCTGCCAGAGCGGCGTCCTGGCTCGCGGCGAAACCCAGGCCAGCCTCATGCTCTACGCGGTCGAGCCGGAGCTGGAGGCGCAGGAGACCGCCGTGCCGCGGCGCATCGTCGAAGGGCGGAACGCGCGTAGCACCGACGAGCTCCTGGTGGGGCGGTTGCTGGCCGAGCAACTGGGGGCCCGGCTCGGCGACACCCTTGAGTTCTGGCAGCCGGGGGTACCGCCGCGCCGCTTCCAGGTGTGCGGCCTGTTCCGCACGGGCATCGAACTGCTCGACGGCAAGACCGCCTACACCCGGCGCGGTACCGAGTCCGGCCCGGCGGCCTCTCGCGAGATCGCCGTGTTCACCGAGCCCGGCGTCGATCCGGAGGCCCTTGCCCGCAGGCTGCGGGAACGGCTCGGCCCCGGCGTGCGCGTCACGCCGTGGACCACGGCGCTCACGGAACTGGTGCAGCTCATCGCGCTGAACCACGTGGCCATGAACGTCGTGCATCTGCTGGCGCTGGTCGTTCTCGGCTTCGGCGTCTCCAACACGGTGTTCATCTCGGTCAGCCAACGGACCCGTGAGCTGGGGTTGTTGAAGGCGATGGGTTTCACCCCGGGCGGGGTAGCGGTCCTGGTGTTGACCGAGGTCCTGCTGCTGGTCCTGGCGGCGGGTCTCTGCGGGGCGGGGTTGGGCTGCGTGGCGGTCAAGGCTTGGGGCCTCCACGGTCTGGATCTGGCGCGCTGGACCAGCGAGAATCCGCACTTTGTGATCTCCGGTGTGGTGATACCCCGGCTCACCTTGCGCGGCCTGCTCCTGCCGGGCGCGGTGGCTCTGTGCTGCGGCCTGGTGGCGGCCTTGTTGCCGGCCCGGCGGGCCGGCCGGTTGAGCGTTATCGAGGCTTTGCGCGGTCTATGAGTATCCTGGCCTTTGCACAGGTAAGTCGGGTGTACGGCCGCGGCGTGGCCAGCGCCAACGCCTTGCACGACATCACCCTGAGCCTGGAGTCGGGCGAGTTCGTGGCCCTGGTCGGCGCCTCCGGCAGCGGCAAGACCACGCTGCTGAACCTGGCCGCCGGCCTGGATCGGCCCTCGGCCGGTCAGGTGAGTCTGTGCGGTCAGCGCCTGGGCGAGCTCACTGAATGCGGCCTGGCGCGCCTGCGCCGCGCCCATACCGGCTTCGTCTTCCAGACCCTCAATCTGCTGCCCACGCTGACCGCGGCGGAGAACATCGGCGTGCCGTTGGCCCTCAATGGCTGGGCTCCCGAAGCGCATCGGCAACGGGTGGCCGAGTTGCTGACCGCGGCCGGCCTGGGGCATCGCGGCGGAGCCTTCCCGCATGAACTCTCGGGTGGCGAGCAGCAACGTGTGGCCGGCCTGCGGGCCGTGGCGCATCGGCCGGCCCTGGTCCTGCTCGACGAGCCCACGAGCAGCCTGGATACGACCCATGCCGCCGAGCTCCTGGAGCTGTTGCGGCTCCTCAACGAACGCGAAGGGACGACCCTGCTCATCGCCACGCATGACGAGCGCATCGCTCGCCGCACCCGGCGGACGCTCGCGTTGTGCGATGGCCGTATCGTAGGTGACCATGCCAGCCATTGACACCATTCCGCCCGTGCCCGATCCCGCACACGCGCCACCGACACGCGGCGTGGTCCTGCGCCGGGCCGCCCAGCTCTATGACCTGCTGACGCCGCTGATGATGTTCGGTCAGGAGGGGCGCGCCAACCGCCGCACGGCCGAACTGCTGCCCCTGCAGCCCGGAGGCCGCGTTCTGGACGTCGGCTGCGCGACCGGCGCCTTGACCCGCCGCCTCGCCCGCCGCCTCGACCCGGCCCGTGGCGGGCTGGCGCTGGGGCTGGACGCCTCGCCGGACATGGTGGCCGTGGCCCGTCGCCGCAGCGCGGCGCTGCCCTGCCGCTTCGATATCGCCACCGCCGAAGCGCTGCCGTACCCGGACGCCGTTTTCGATGCCGTCGTCTCGACCTTCTTCCTGCACCACCTCGACCGTGCTGATAAGCTCCGCGCCCTGTGCGAGGCCTGGCGCGTCCTCAAGCCTGGCGGTCCCTGTCTGATCGCCGACATCGACCGCCCGTATAACGCCTTCGGCCGACTCACCGTGGCGACCGCCGAGCACCTGTTTCACCAGCCGCAGATCGGCGAGAACGCCAGCGGGATGCTGCCGGAACTGTTCGCGGCCGCCGGCTTCCGCGAGGTCCGTTGCGAGGGCCGGTTTGCCGGGTATATCAGCGTGTTTATGATGGCGCGGGCGCTACATTAGGACACTTGTCTCCAGCCTGTCAGGAAGGTTCCATATCATGAAACTGAGCATCCTCTCCGCGTTCGCTGTGGCTCTGACCTTGGCCCTTGCCCCGGTACGGGCGGAGGACGATCCCGGCACGACGGCTGCCGTGCTGAAGGCCTTTGCCGGGGCGGCGACGTACAGTCATCGTAGCGGCTTCTCCGACTCTATCCCGGACCTCTTTCTGGCCTACGATCAGGCCGGCGTGCCCGTGGCTGGGGCGGCGCTGCGCTCCTTCAAGACCTATGAGGTCGTCACGTCGCTGGTGGTGGTGCGGAAAGAGGGTGCCACGTACACCATCACCGACGCCGCCATCCCCGACATTGCCAAGGTCAAGGATGCGAAGAAGCAGGAGAAGGTCCTGAGCGCGATCCAGGGTTCCGCCGGCCACGTCGTCAGGAGCGGCGACGGCAAGTGGGTCAAGGTCGACGCGGTCAGCGGCGCGACCCGCTACCAGCAGCGGATCTACGCCAGTTTCGATATGATGGCGAAGAAGATCGTTGAGCAGATCGAGGCCAATCCGGCCTGGGAGCGCCTGCCGTTGCCGGCCGCCGGCAAGGAGTAGGCTCCATGTATCGGCCCATCCCCCAACCGCGCCCGCCGCACGCGGCCCCGGCCCTCGCCTGGAGTGTGCTCGGGGCGACCCCCGGCGAGCTTACCTACGGCCTGGGCCGCGGCGCGGTTCCCGAGGTGTGCGTTGGCGACGCCGTGGTTGCTGGGCAGGTCCTGGCGCGCAGCGCTGCCTTTACCGTCCGCAGCGCCCTGGCCGGGACGGTGGCGACGCTGACGCCGAGCGCGGTGCAGGTGACGCCGGCGAGCACGGCCGTCTGGCCGCCGAGCGCCCAGACCCCCACGCCGGAAGCCACAGCCTTCGCCGATTTCCCGGCGTTCCTGGCCGAGATCGGGCTGCGTGGCATGGGCGGCGCACTGTTTCCGGCGGCCTTGAAGGTGCGCGCCTCTCGCGGGGTCAGGACGGTGGTGATCAACGCCGCGGAGTGCGAGCCTGGGCTGTCCATCGACCGCACCCTCCTGCTTCACGAGCGCGATCTGGTGCTGGGCGGCGCGCGCGCCGTCGCCCGTGCCGTCGGCGCCGAGCGCGTCGTGCTGGCACTGCGTCGCGATGCGGACCTGGAGACGCAGGTCCGCGCCCTCTACGACGTCGAGTTGCTGCGCTTGGGGAACCGCTACCCCGCGGGGGCCGAGCGCCTGATCCTGCGCGCCCTCACCGGCTCCCTGCCGCCGGCCGGCGTACTGCCGTTCCAAGTCGGCGTGGTCCTGCACAATGTGGCGTCGCTGTGGGCCATCGGGCGGGCACTGCGCGACGGGGTGCCGGCCATCGAGCGGCCCCTGACGCTGCGGGTCGGTGCCGGTGGCGTGCACCGTGACCTGATCGTGCCGGTCGGGTTGCGGATCGGCACCCTGCTGCAGCAGGAGGGGGTCGCACTGAGCCCCACGGAGGGGGTGGTCTGCGGCGGCCTGATGATGGGCACCGCCGCGACAGTGGAGACCCCGATCACCCTGGGCACGACGGCGGTCCTGGTCGTCCCGCGGCAGCAGTTGCGCCCGCCGGCCCGGAGTTGTATCCGCTGCGGTGCCTGCTGCGATGCCTGCCCCCTCGGCCTGCATCCGGTGGCGCTGGTCCGCGAGCTGTCGAACCCGCGGCCGTCCGCGGCGGCGCGGGCGCAGTTGGCGGAGTGCTTCCTGTGCGGTTGCTGCAGCGCCGTGTGTCCGGCTTACCTGCCCTTGGCGGAGGATCTGCGCCGCGCCACGTCAACCCAGCGCTAGGACCTGATCATGCCAGAAGCCGCGACATCGCGCCCCGAACCCCCGTTCCTCCGCGCCGGCCCCGCCGCCACCACGATGGCGCTGTGGACTCTCGGGTCGCTGAGCGTTCTTGCCGGCCTGTACGCGGTCCGCTACGACCCGCGTTTTCTCGTGAAGTACCTGGCCGTGCTGGCCGTGGGGGCGGGACTGGGGGTGGCCTACACCTGGCTGCGGGACGGACGCTTCCGCCTCAGCGCCTGCGGCTCGATGCTGACCGCTGGCCTGCTGGTCGTGAGCCTACCCCCGAATCTGCCCGCCTGGCCGCTGTTTCTGGGCCTGGTCGTCGCCATCGTGTTGGTGCGGATGTCGGCCGGCGAAGGCCGCTTGCCGTTCAATGGCGTGCTGGTGGGGCGGCTGTTCCTGATGCTCGCCTTCAACGCGGAGATCGTCGACTGGCCGCTGCGCGGCGAGGTCGTGGATGCACTCAGCACGGCGACGCCGCTGGATCTGTTCCACACGGAGAAGGGCTTCCATGCTCTCGGCGCGCTGGTCTTGGGCCAGGTCAACGGTACCTGGGGCGACATGTACCAGATGGTGCCGGGCAGCCCCGGTGAGGTCTGCGGACCGGTGATCCTGCTGCTGGGGGTGATCCTGGTTTGGAGGGGCGTCCTCGACTGGCGCTGCGGCACCGGCTTCGTGCTCACCTTCCTGGTGGTCTGCGGGGCCGTCAACCTGCCGGTGGCACGCGATCTGGCGGCATCTGCGGCCGGGGGCTCGACGCTGTGGGTGCTGTGGCGGATCCTGCTGCTCAACCTCTTCGGCGGCGCTCTGCTGTTCGCCGCGGTCTTCATTGCCGGCGATCCGAGCTCCACCCCGGTCAGCAAGGGGGGCCGCTGGTTAGCGGGCGCCATCGCGGGCATCGTCAATGCCGTGGTCCGCGCCTACACGGTCTACCCGGAAGGCATCGTCTTCGCCTTCCTGACCGTCAATTTGCTCAGTCCCACGTTGGATCGCGCCTGCTTCTGGTGGCGCGGCCGCGCCCTGCTGCGGCAACGTCGCCGTGTGCAGGAACGGCTGGCCCAGCCAGCACCGGCCGGCGCCCGCTGACGACCCCGGAGGAGCCCTGTATGAACCGCGAACCGCGCCTGATTCGAGTGGCCGTCGGCGCCCTGTCCAGTCCCCTGGAAGTCGGCGCCGGCCGCGCTCCGCAAGCGGCCGCGGAGCTGGCAACGCGGCTGCAGCAGGACGGCTGTGCGGTCGTCCCCCTCGGCGCGCTCGACAGCGCCGAGCGGGCGGCGGCCGCGGGGCGGCGCCTGGCGGCAGAGCCGGTCGACGCCGTGGTCCTCGCCGCCTGCAGTTGGTTCGAGGACTACCTCGTGCTGGACCTGCTCGAGGAGTGCCACACGCCGCTCTGTCTGTGGCCCTTGCCTGGCATGGAGACGGGCGCGCTCTGCGGTACGCAGCAACTGACCTGTTACCTCAAGCAACTCGGCACCCCGTTCGAGGCCGTCTTTGGCCCGCTCAGCGCCGGGCCCAGCCGTGACCGCGTCTTCGCCTTCCTGCGGGCAGCGGCGCTGCATCGCCGTCTGCGCCGGGCCCGGATCGGGCTGGCCGGACAGCGCGTCCGCGGCATGACCGAGGTCGCCGCCAACGAGATGGCGCTCAAGCGGGCCATCGGGCCGCGGGTCGTGACCGTCGATCTGCCCGGGTTGCTGCAGCGCGCCCGGAACGCGGACGGCGCCGCGGCGCAGGCGGTGTGGACGCGGGTACAGGCCGCCGCCGGCCGGGTCGGCGTGGCCGACAGCGCCGGCTTGGCCGCGGCCGCGGTCTACGTCGCCCTCCGCGAGCTCGTTCTCCAGGAAGGGCTGGCGGCGCTGGCCTTTGGCTGCTACCCGGACTATATGGGCTGTGCCTGTCTGGCGGCGTCGCTGCTTGCCGATGAAGGTATCCCCGTGGGGTGTGAAGGCGACGTCAACACGGCGGTGGCACAGGTAATGCTGAGCGGCTTGACGGGACAGCCCACGCATAACACGGACTGGCTGGAGCCTCTGCCCGATGGCAGCGTCGTGTTTACGCACTGCGGCTCGGGGTCGTATACGCTGGCGGCGGCGCGTGCCGACATCGCCCTGGCGCCGGTGCGCCTGGCCAACCAGGGCGTCTGTTCGTTGTTTCCGGCGCGGCCGGGGCCGGTGACGCTGCTGAGTCTGCTGCCGGTCGCCGACGGCTACCAGGCGGCGCTGCTGGAGGGCGAGGCGCTCGCCACGGAGATGGTCTTCCCCGGCAATCCGTTGCGGGTCCGTTTTGCGCCACCGGTGGCCGAGATCATCCAGTGGATCTACGAGCGCGGCATCGGGCACCATTGGGCCGCGGGCTATGGCCACGTCGGGGCCGAGCTGCGTGCCTGGGCGCGGCTCGCCGGGCCAGGGGTACGGTTGCTGGAGATGGGTGGGACCGCCTCCTGTGAAACTCGACCTCAGTCGCGCGGGGGGCTCTGAGGTAGTGGCGGGTGCCCCCACCCGCCAGCCGCGTGAGGGCACGCGGCAGTACTCCCAAGCAGAGTTTCATCCTGACATGATCGGGCGGCACTGCG
>CAILUI010000250.1 GCA_903837355.1 uncultured Victivallales bacterium | reverse complement strand
CTGCTGGCTGAGGAGACCGACCCCAACAAGCTGCATGACCTGAAGGCGGCGCTGGATGCGGCGCAGGTGTATTCCCCGGAGCAGGTGCGGCAGGTGGTGGAGCTATTCCTCGGCGGTGCGGACCGCGACCGGCTCGACCCGATCCTCGACGCATGTGTGGCGGTCTACAAGGACCGGCTCGGTGAGGACGGCCAGGTGGACTTCAAGGGCAAGGCCAAGGTCTTCTGCCGCACCTATGCCTTCCTCGCGTCCGTGATCCCGTACAGCAACGCGGAGTGGGAGAAGTTGTCGATCTTCCTCGACCTGCTCACGCCCAAGCTGCCCGCGCCTGAGGACCCAGACCTCGCGAAGGGCATCCTCGAAGCCATCGACATGGACAGCTACCGCGTCGAGAAGAAGGCGGCGATGAAGATTGCGTTGGCCAACACCGACGCGGAGATCGAGCCCGTCCCGACCGATGCTCACGGGCACAAGCCCGAGCCAGAGATGGATCGGCTGAGCAACATCCTGAAGTCGTTCAACGAGCAATTCGGCACGACGTTTGCCGATTCGGATCGCATCTTCCGGCACATTCGCGACGACATCGCACCGAAGGTCGCCGCGGACGCGGCCTTCCAGAACGCGAAGGCAAACACCCCGCATACCGCCCGCCTAGCCCACGATCAGGCGCTCGGCAAGGCGGCTCAAGGGTCGATAAAGGACTTTACGCAGTTCTACAAACAGTTTGTCGAGAACGAGTCATTCAAGCGATTCGTCAGTGACATGGTGTATACGATCACGAATCCGTAATGCGCGCTGGGCGCCGCGGGCTGTGTTACCGTCCCGACGCCCAGGAATCCGCTACGCAGTTGGTGATTCGCCAGGCCGAACTGATGGCGGAGGGCGCTGTGCGCGAGTGAGCCCCGGCGGACGTACCCCGAGGGCTCGAGACAAGGCGTTGACAAGACAGTGGAGTAAGAGCCTGTGGATAGGTAACAACCACAAACCCCCACAGTCCCCACACAGCTCAGCGCGGGCGTCTACGCACAGTGGAACTGCCGGCGACGAAGCCGGGGTGCGGGGATACCGGGATGCCGGGCCGGGCGGCGCGAAACAACCACAATAACAACCACAGTCGGGCCGAGCCGCCCTCACCCGGCCCAACCCTGCGGGGTCGGCCGCGGCTGGTCGGGGCTGGTCAGCCCGTTGGCGGGCAAGTGCCTACCCTCCGTTACTGGAGCATGTACTCACGGCCGAGAGGGATGGTGGCCATGTACGCGACGGCCCCGGCCAGGACGAGCCAGAGACCAAGCTCCAGGATGTAGAACGTGTACCGCGCCCGTTCGCTCCGTACGAAGACGGCCACGACGAGATTACAGAGGCAGCACGTTCCGCAGAGCGTTACGAGCAGGTACGGATCGACGAGACGATAGACCAGGTGTTCAAGGAGCGGCGGATCGACGAAATCCCGGTACAGAGCGCGAAGCTCGCCATACGCGCGCCAACTGACGAGAAACAGCAGGCGGGTGGCCAGGACCATAGCGAGGCCTGCCGCGAGGGGGCAGATCAGTCGGGTCCATTTCATCCCAATTCCCCGCCAACGTCAAGGCTGTACTTACCCACACCCACCGGAGTCGGCAGCATTGTCGAGTATCAGGCGCTCGCGGAGCGCGCGGCGCCCTCACCCTCCTGGTGGCTCGTCGCCTTGAATCCCTCATGGAACTCAACGGTGCCCTGCGGGAGGTGGCCAGCGAAGGACAAGGCGAAGAAGACCTCTTCCGGTACTCCCTTGTGACCAAGTCCCCGCGGGTTCTGGAACCCGAAGCGCCGGTAGTACTCCGGATGTCCCACGAGGCAGCATCCCCGGGCACCCAGGGCCTGCAGATGCGATATCCCTTCCCGTATCAAGGCGCTGCCAATCCCCCTGCGCTGGCATTCGGGAAGAACCGACACCGGCCCAAGTCCGTACCAGTGCGGGGAACCGTCGGACATCGTTACCGGGGAGAATGCGATGTGCCCAACCAAGCGCCCGTCCACTTCAGCCACGAGCGAGATCGTGAGCGCCTTGGCGGCACGCAGCGCGGCGACGATGAAGTGCTCCGTCTGACGGCTGATGGCCATGGTCCTGAACGCAGCAACCGTGACCTCGGCGATGGCGTTGGCATCGGCGCTCGTTTCGCTTCTGATGAGTATCCTGTCCGTCACGTATCTGGATTCCTCTCTGGATTGGCCAACAAGGCTTGGAAGGTGGAGTTCACTTCCGCCGGTCGGGCGGAAGGGTGGCTCCAGGCAGAGTCCTCCCGTTCCACCCAATCCGGGACGTCCCGGCCCACCGGAATCCCGCCTGGAGACCCGTGGCATGAAGCTAACATGTAGGGCCGACCCGTGCCACTACCTACTGTGGAATGCCCTGAGGCTCAAGGAAAGTGCCGGGGGCGTGATGCGGACATACCGTCAGCCCCCACCAACCGGGGACGCTGGCGTGCCGGGCCGGGACCGGGGAGCAAGGAGTCCCAGCGGGTAAGGCCCCTGTGGCGTCACGGGCCCTCGGCCACTCGACACACAGGTAACGTCGTCGTGGTCATGGCCCCAGGGAACGCATGTCCCGCATCCGCACCGTGTGCCCTGGCGAGTCATCGGGCGGCCGCGCTGTGCATATTCGCGTCCAGCCACGCGGCACGTTCCTCGGGACCCATGGCCAGGAACACCGCGCGCAGGGCGTCCCGGCCCTTGGTGCTGGTCGTGGCCACCTCGATCTGCTGGGACCGGTACCAGCCCTGCATCCTGGCCATACGGTCAATCGCGGCAAGCCCGTCGCGGAGCTTGATCCGTACCCGGCGCCGAGTGTAGCGCTTCCTGCGACCAGGCCCGTCCGCACCGCCCGCTTTGACACCACCCCGCGCGGTGGCTATTGTGCCGGCGTCGGGGTGAGGTTGGTACGGGGCCGTTCGTATGGGATTGGGCTGGCCACACCTCCCCGCTACCCAAGACTGCGAGGTCGGATGTGCCACGGGTGAAGGGGAACGCTGACGCCACCACGGCCAACCTCGGCTTCGAGGCCAAGTTGTGGGCCGCGGCCGACGCGCTGCGCAACAACATGGACGCGGCCGAGTACAAGCACGTGGTGCTCGGCCTGATCTTCCTCAAGTACATCTCGGATGCCTTCGAGGCCAAGCACGCCGAACTGGAGGCCCAGAAGGCCCAAGGCGCGGATCCCGAGGACGCAGACGAGTACCGGGCCGCCCGCATCTTCTGGGTGCCGAAGGAGGCCCGCTGGCAGCACCTCAAGGCCAGCGCCCCGCAGCCGACCATCGGCACGCTGGTCGACGACGCCATGTCGGCCATCGAGCGTGACAACCCCTCGCTCAAGGCCGTGCTGCCCAAGGACTATGCCCGGCCCGGCCTCGATAAGCAGCGCCTCGGGCAGATTATTGGCTTGATCGCCAATGTCGATCTGCACCAACCCTCACCCCAGCCCTCTCCCAGCGGGCGAGGGAGCCAGACGGAACAGGCAGACAGCTCAGTTCCCTCGACCTCCGGGATGGTTGGTGAGCGGAACCGGGCGGACGTCTGTCCCCCCTCTACCTCTGGGAGAGGGGCAGGGGGTGAGGGTAGACACACCCAGGACGTCCTGGGTCGTGTCTATGAGTACTTCCTGGCGCGCTTCGCCAGCGCCGAGGGTAAGAGCGGCGGCCAGTTCTACACCCCGTCGCACGTGGTGCGCGTGCTGGTCGAGATGCTGGCCCCCTACAAGGGCCGCGTCTACGACCCCTGCTGCGGCTCGGGCGGCATGTTCGTCAGCAGCGAGAAGTTCATCGAGGCCCACAGCGGCCGGCTCGGGGATATCTCGATCTACGGTCAGGAGTCGAACTACACCACCTGGCGCCTGGCCAAGATGAACCTCGCGATCCGCGGCATCGACGCGCAGATCGGTCACGGCGACACCTTCCACAACGACCGCCATCCCGACCTCAAAGCCGACTACGTCCTGGCCAATCCGCCCTTCAACGATAGCGACTGGCGCGGCGAACTGCTGAAGGACGACAAGCGCTGGGTCTACGGCACGCCGCCGGCCGGCAATGCCAACTACGCCTGGGTGCAGCACTTCATCCATCACCTGGCGCCAACAGGGACCGCCGGCTTCGTCCTGGCCAACGGCTCCATGTCTTCCGGCCAGTCCGGTGAGGGCGAGATCCGTAAGGCCATCATCGAGGCCGATCTGGTGGACTGCATGGTGGCGCTGCCCGGCCAGCTCTTCTACAGCACCCAGATTCCTGTGTGCCTGTGGTTCCTGACTCGCGACAAGACGGGCCGGGCCGCGCAACCACCCTCACCCGGCGCTGCGCGCCACCCTCTCCCAGAGGGCGAGGGTACTGGGGAACGGATGCGCCAGCCCGCTCTGCCCTTGGGCGAGGCTTTGGTCGGGCCGGGCCACCCCGCCTCTCCCGCTTCCTCCTCCCCTCTACCTCTGGGAGAGGGGGTGGGGGTGAGGGCGAGCAGGCTTCGCGACCGCAGGGGCGAAGTCCTGTTTGTGGACGCGCGCAAGCTGGGCACCATGGCCGACCGTACCCACCTGGAACTGCTGGATGCGGACCTCGCAAAGATTGCCGGCACCTACCACGCCTGGCGCGGCGATGCGGGCTCGGGCGCCTACGCCGATGTGCCTGGCTTCTGCAAGGCCGCCCGGCTCGACGACATCCGTAAGCATGGCCATGTCCTCACCCCCGGACGCTACGTCGGCGCCGAGGCCCAGGAGGAAGACGCGGAGCCCTTCGACGAGAAGATGCGGCGGCTCACGGCTGAACTGGAGGCACAGTTCGCCGAGTCCACAAGACTCGAAGATGCCATCCGGCAGAATCTCAAATCCCTACGCGCATGAGCTTCGATCCCAGACAACCCTACAACGATCTGCCATTCCTGCCGCCGCCGTGCGAGCTGGAGACCAAACGCGTTCTGAAGAAGTGCGTCGCGGCCAACAGAGCCCTGGCCGAACTCAAAGGCGCCGGCGACCTGATCCCCAACCAGGCCGTTCTCATCAACGCCATCCCGCTCCAGGAAGCCAAGCTCAGTTCCGAGATCGTGTCGATGCCTTCGACATATCGCCGGGACGTGTCGACAAACCCCGCCGGTATCGACACATGGCTCAAACCTGTACCCGCCATGGACATATCGCCGATGCAGGGCGCCGCCGCCATCGCCACCAACCTGAAGGAACTCGGGTATGGCGCGTAAGGGCACCCCCGGCAAGGGCGAAGACTCCCTCTTCCCGCCTGTTCCGCAAACCGCGCAGATCACCGGGCTGGTGGCCGATATCTGCGAACGCGTCGGCGCTTTGACCGCGTTGCAGTCGGCGGCCAGCCTCCTGCGCCTGCGGCGTGACGGCCAGGTGCGCAGCGTCCAGGCCTCCCTGCAGATCGAGGGGAACACCCTCGACCTGGCGCAGGTGACGGCCGTGCTCAACGGCCACCGTGTCCTCGGGGCCCCCAAGGACATCCAGGAGGTGCGCAACGCCCTTGAGGCTTACAGCCGG